>CAYMHN010000107.1:0-9085 GCA_964390235.1 uncultured Candidatus Competibacteraceae bacterium | reverse complement strand
AGGCCCGGCCTGGATAGGCCCGGCCTGGATAGGCCCGGCCTGGATAGGCCCGGCCGGAATGGACTTGCAGCCAGCGTTCGGCCTTGGCCGGGGTGCGGTTGTAGACATGGACCTCATGGCCGACCCTGGCCAGATGACCGGCCATGGGAAATCCCATGACCCCCAGGCCGATGAAGGCCACCTTACGTGATTCGGACATGATGACTCCAGGTGCTAGCGGGGCAGTTGCATCAGCCAGTGCTCGCGCTGACGCAGGCCGCCGAGAAGACGAAGGTAATCGGGATGCTCGGGGGACAGCACCCCGTGGCGGATCAGGAAATCGATCACCACCAGGGCGCAGTTGAACTTGAATTCGTCGGTCTCATGGACGATTTCAGCGACCCGCTCGATCGGCCACAGATAGAAGGACTCGACCTCGTCGTCGGTATTGACCGGCGTGAAATCGGCTGGCAGTTCCAGGTCGAAGGTATAGATCACATCCGGGCGCAGGCCGTACTCGGTTTCCAGACAATAGGTCACGGCCCCGACCGGGCGGGCCTGGCGGGCCAGTTCGGCAGGTACGGCGGCCTCCTCGGCGCACTCCTTGATCACGTTGTCCAGCAGGCCGAGTCCGAAGGGCTGACCGCCGGCGACCATCTGATCCAGCTTGCCGGGGCCGGTGGGCTTGTGGCGCGACCGCCGTCCGACCCACAGGTGCAGACCGTCAGGACGCCGGACATAGCCGTTGACATGCACCCCGTAGCCGCAGATGCCGAACAGCTGGATGGCCGCGCGCTCGACCAGCAGGCAGGGTGGTTCGGCAAAGTGGCTGTTGACGGCGTAGGGTTCGTTCCACCAATGGCCACGGAAAAAGCCCTCGACCCGTAACTGCTCGAGGACTTCGGCAACCGCTTGCGTGCGGACCGGCTCGCCGGTGGCCGGGTCGTCGAGCGCCGCCGCCAGGGTCACCTGGTCCGTGGAGATGCGAAACACCCCGGGCCAGCGGTGCAGAACCTCGACAAAGTCATCGCGGACGAAACCCAGTCGACGCCCAGCGATGCGCAACGGGCGAAACCGGTCCGGTTCGCAGCGATTGGCTTCGAGAATACGGTCGAGAAAGCTCATGGCGAGCCAGTATAATGAGGCCGGTCGATTCCCGCCATGTCTTGCCAAGGACGCCTGCCCCCGATGAGTCCGCAACAGATCTTCGTGCTTGCCTTGCTGGTCGTCGTGCTGGTCCTGTTCGCCTGGGGACGCTGGCGGCATGATGTGGTCGCGCTGCTGGCCATGTTCTGCGTGGTTGCCGCCGGTCTGGTACCGGCCAACCAGGCGCTGGCGGGCTTCGGTCACCCGGCCGTCATCACGGTGGCCGCCGTGCTGGTCATCAGCCGGGCGCTGCGCAATTCCGGAATTGTCGATCTGATCGCTGCCCGATTGATCCCTCTGACCCGGTCTACTTTTTCGCACATCGCCTCGCTGACCGGCACCGTCACCCTGGCCTCGGCCTTCATGAACAATGTCGGCGCCCTGGCCCTGATGCTGCCGGTGACCCTGAGCACCGCCGCCCGGCGCGAACGCTCGCCCTCGCTGCTGCTGATGCCGCTGGCTTTCGGCTCCATCCTGGGCGGCTTGCTGACCATGATCGGTACTCCCCCGAACGTCATCATCGCCACCTTTCGGGCCGAGGTCACCGGCGAACCCTTCAGACTGTTCGATTTCACCCCGGTGGGCGGCGCGGTGGTGGTGGTCGGCCTGCTGTACATGGCACTGATCGGCTGGCGCCTGATTCCCCAACATCGCTCGGCGAGCAAGCAACAGCAGCAGTTCGAGATCGGCGACTACATCATGGAACTCAGGGCCACCGAAGACTGCAAGCTGATCGGCAAGCCCCTGCGCGAGATCGAGAGCCTGACTGCCGACGAGGTCACTCCGGTCGGCGTGATCCGCGGTAAGGACAGCTATATGCATCCGGCGCCCTGGCGGCGGATCCATGTCGGCGATCTGCTGATCGTCAAGGCCGACATGGGCGCGCTCAAGACCCTGATGGAGGAACAGAAACTGGAACTGGTGGCCAGCCGCGCCAGCAAGCTCAAGGACGTCAAGGTCGAGGATCTGCGCCTGATCGAGGCCACGGTGCTGCCGGACTCGTCGCTGGAGGGGCGCACCACGGCGTTTCTACGCCGCCGCAGCGGCCACTCCCTGAGCCTGATCGCCATGGCCCGCCAGGGGCAGACCATCCGCACCCGCTTGCGCCAGCAGCGCTTCCGGGCCGGCGACGTGCTGCTGCTGCAAGGGGACGCCGACAGCGTATACGATCACCTGCAGAACCTGAGCCTGATCCCCCTGGCCGAGCGCGAACTCAGCCTGAGGCAGTCGCGCCGGGCCGGCCAGGCGCTGGCGATCTTCGGTATCGCCCTGCTGGTCGGCGGGCTGGGTTGGCTGCCCATGGCGGTCGCCTTCATCGGCGCCATCCTGATCTACATCCTGCTCGATATTCTGCCGGTGCGCGATCTCTACCGAGATGTCGACTGGCCGGTGATCGTGCTGCTGGGGGCGATGATCTCGGTCGGCCAGGCGCTGCAAGCCACCGGCACCACGGAGCTGATCTCCGGAATGCTGGTGGATCTGACCGGCGCCCTGCCGGCCCTGGCGATTCTGGGACTGGTGCTGATCATCACCATGACCCTGTCCGATATGATCAACAACGCCGCCACCGCCCTGGTCATGGCGCCGATCTCGGTAAGCATCGCCGAGCGACTGGCGGCCAATCCGGACGCCTTTCTGATGGCCGTGGCCGTAGGCGCGTCCTGCGCCTTTCTGACCCCGATCGGACATCAGTCCAACACCCTGGTCATGGGACCGGGCGGTTACCGCTTCGGCGACTACTGGCGGATGGGGCTGCCCCTGGAGGTGCTGATCGTGCTGGTGGCCGTGCCCATGATCGCCCTGGTCTGGCCCTTGTGAGAGTTCGCGGGGTCCGGCGGGCATGGCCTATAATCCACCGCTAGAATCGCACCCCACGAGGCTTACCCGATGCGCATCGAGGCCGATATCAAGCTGGGCTTCAAGGACGTGATGATCCGCCCCAAGCGTTCCACCCTGAAAAGCCGCGCCCAGGTGTCGCTGGAGCGCACTTTCGCCTTTCTGCATACTGGCCGCAGCTGGACCGGGGTGCCGATCATGGCGGCCAATATGGACACCGTGGGCACCTTCGAGATGGCGCGAGCGCTGTCGGCCAACGGCTTGTTCACCGCCATCCACAAGCATTACAGCCTGGCGCAGTGGAGCGATTTTCTGACGGCCGCGTCAACCGAGCTGATCGATCATCTCGCCGTCAGTACCGGCATCACCGAGGCCGACTCGGCCAAGCTGGACCTGATCCTGGACCGCCATCCGGCGCTGCGCTTCATCTGCATCGACGTGGCCAACGGCTATTCCGAATTCTTCGTCGAGTTCGTCAAGCGGGTGCGCGAGGCCCACCCCGAGCGCATCATCATCGCCGGCAATGTGGTCACCGGCGAGATGGTCGAGGAACTGCTGCTATCCGGCGCCGACATCATCAAGGTCGGCATCGGACCCGGCTCGGTGTGCACCACCCGGGTCAAGACCGGGGTTGGCTATCCACAGCTGTCGGCCATCATCGAGTGCGCCGACGCGGCCCACGGCCTGGGCGGTCAGATCATTTCCGACGGCGGCTGCACCACCCCCGGCGACGTGGCCAAGGCCTTCGGCGCCGGCGCCGACTTCGTCATGCTGGGCGGCATGTTCGCCGGCCATGACGAGAGCGGCGGCGAGATCGTCGATACCGAGGAGGGACGCAGCATGCTGTTCTACGGCATGAGTTCGGAGACCGCCATGGACCGGCACAGCGGCGGGGTGGCCGATTACCGCGCCTCGGAAGGCAAGACCGTGCGGGTGCCCTACCGGGGGCCGGTGGAGGAAACCGTCAAGGACATCCTGGGCGGCCTGCGCTCGGCCTGCACCTACGTGGGCGCGCGCAAGCTCAAGGAACTGACCAAGCGCACCACCTTCGTGCGGGTCATGGAACAGCACAACCCGGTGTTCGACGGGTCCGGCTAAAAATCCTCGACCACCTCGGGATAGATCTGCCCGGCATCGTTGAGCTTGAACACATACACCTTGCCGGGCTCCATCCGGGTGTAGACGGCGTTGCCGTACACCGCGCGGATGCCGTACTGCTGCAAGGACTCGGTGTCGTTGGCCAGGTCCCAGATCGCCTCCCAGAACCGTTCATTGTGGTTGGGACGAAACCGCAACTGATCCCACAGATCGGGCTGCGGCAACAGACTGCGGTAACGCGCCGGCGCCTCGTCCATGGACTCGATCGGAAATCCGCTGCTGGGCGCCATCTGTTCGCCGTAGATGCGCCGCCACAGATACATCGACCGCTGCTTGCCGTCCAGCACCATTCGATCGTCGAACTTGACGATCAGCGAATCGAAATGGACCACATCCCCCTCCACCGTGAATTCGCCCTCCAGCACCCGCTGGTTGGGATTGTCCCGGTCGGTCTGGAAGAACACCAGTGTGGTCCGCGGCACGCCATTGACGATCTCGCGGTCGATGACCTTGGCGTAGCCGATCTGGTCTTCATGGGTCAAGCGCGCGATGGCCTCCTTGAGTTGGCGATTCTCGGTCAGAAACTGCTGGAAGGTCTCGACCGAGGTGTAGATCGTCACGCCCCAGACGCCGAGCACCAACAGCAGCGCCAGCGTTACCAGTTTGCCAAAACCCCGTTGACGGATGGTCATGCCGTATCTATCCAGCCTCGTTGAATCTGATCGGTATGGACACCGGATCACCAGATGTTAGCATGAGTCATGACGGCATCGGGACTCGCTTTCGCCCCGATTTACTGTTAAAAACAGTCATGCGGTCCGGTCCTGCGAGATGAACCACCCACCATCCCCTGAATCCTTCGATGCACTGGAGCTGCTCGCCCGGGTGCTGGACGAGCGTGGCGTGGCCCTGTGCCTGTTCGACGCCGACGAGCGGGTGCGTTACTGGAACCGCAGCTATCTCGAACTGTTCCCCGAAGAGACCGATCTGCTGGCCCCGGGCTTGACCTATGCAGCCACCCTGCGGCGTTTCTACGAGGTCAATCTGCCGTTGGCGGAACAGGCGCAGCTGGAGGACTACCTGGCCGAGGGCCTGCGCCGCCATCGCGAGCAACGCGGTTCCTACATCTATCAGCGCCGCGACAGCCGTTGGATCAAGGCCGAAAGCTTTCCCACCGCCGACCGGGGCTTGCTCAAGTTATGGACCGATATCACCCGACAAGGGGCTGGCCCGGATGGCTGGCCGGAGCTACGCGACAGCTTCCTCAGCAGTGAAGTGTCTTTCGCCCTGTTCGACGCCTCGGGCCGGTTCATCTCGGCGAACCAGGCCTACCGGCATCTGTTGCCAGGCGACGAACTCCCACCTGGTAGCACCTACCGTGAACACCTGCACGCCCTGGCCACGCAGACCCTGGCGCCGGACGCGGCCGAGCAGTGTCGGAGCCTGTTGGACCGCGAGCAGCCGGCGGATCAGCCGCAATCCGGACTGGTACTGGCGCGGCGCGATGGCGGCTGGCTACAGCTCGAGGAACGCGCGACCAGCACCGGGGGGTTGATGTGCTTCTGGAGCGACATCAGCGCCAGCCGGGCCGCCCAGCTGCACGCGGCCACCCTCCAGCAACGGCTTAGCGACGCCATCGAAAGCCTGGCCGAAGGGGTTGCCCTGTTCGACAATCAGGACCGGCTGTTGCTGTGCAACACCCGCTACCGGGAACTCAACGCCCTGGTCGCCGATCAGGTCAAGCCCGGCGTCGCCTGGCGAGACCTGACCCGGATCGCGATGGAACGAGGCATGTTCCCCGAGGCCCGCGGGCGGGAAACCGAATGGCTGGACAGGCGCCAGCAACAACGACACCAAAGCGGCGAACCCTTCGACATCGCCCTGACCAACGGTCAATGGGTTCGCTATACGGACCGCCGCACCCGCGACGGCGGTACCATCAGCGTGCGGTTCGACATCACCGACCTGAAGCGGCGCGAGGTCGAGCTGCACAATAGCGAACAACGCTTCCGCACCATCACCGAGAGCCTGCCGGTGCTGATCAATACCAGCCGCGAGGGCCGCATCCTGTACGCCAGCCCGCCGGCGGCCGAACTGCTGCGACTGTCTCCCGAACAGCTGCGCCAGCGCGATGTCCAGGAGTTCATCGTCTCCCCGGACGACTATCAGGCACTGATCAAGCAGCTGCGCGAGACCGGCAAGCTGGTGGACTTCGAGCTTACCGTGCGCCGTGGCGACGGCAGTACCTTTGCGGCCGCCACCACCTCCCAGCGCATCATCTACGATGGCCATAACGCCCTGGTCAGCACGCTGACCGATCTCAGCCAGCGCAAGGCCGCCGAGGCCGAGATCGCGCGCCAGCGCGACGCCCTGCACCAGGCCGAGAAGCTGAGTGCCCTGGGTTCACTGCTGGCCGGCGTGGCCCATGAACTCAACAACCCGCTGGCCATCGTGCTGGGCCAGGCCCATCAGCTGGAACGCGAAATCAGCCAACCGGCCAGCTTGCAACGGGCGAGCCGGATCCGCGCCGCCGCGGAACGCTGCGCCCGCATCGTCAAGAATTTTCTGGCCATGGCCCGGCAACGCCCCGCCGAGCGCTGCCCGGTCGATCTCAATACCCTGATCGGCAGCGCGCTAGAACTGACCGACTACGGCCTGCGGGCCAACGACATCCAGGTGACGCGCGATCTGGATCCACAGCTGCCGCTGCTGCAAGCCGATCCGGACCAGTTCAATCAACTGCTGCTCAACCTGATCGTCAATGCCCAGCAGGCGCTGATGACCCGGCCGGTACCCCGACGGCTGACGCTGACCACGCGTTGCACGGGCGATCCGCCCATGATCGAGCTGACGGTGACCGATAACGGCCCCGGCATACCGGCCGAGATCCGCTCGCGGATCTTCGAGCCGTTCTTCACCACCAAGCCGGTCGGCATGGGCACGGGGGTCGGGCTGTCGCTGTGTCACGGCATCGTCAGCGCCCATGACGGCGAAATTCAGGCCATGGACGCACCGGATGGCGGGGCCAGGATCGTGATCCGACTGCCGCCCGGCACGATGACCGTTGCAGCGGTGTCCGCGCAACCCGAGGAAGCGCCCTTGCCTGCCACCGACAAACGGGTGCTGATCATCGACGACGAACCCGAAATCGCCGAACTGCTGGCCGAAATCCTCGATCGCGCCGGCTATCACACCACCCGGGCGGCCAGCGGCCACCAGGCACTGGGTCTGCTGGCTGCGCAATCCTTCGATGTCATCGTGTCCGATCTACGCATGCCCGACCTGGACGGCCCCGGTCTGTACCGTGAACTGTGCCGGCACCACCCCGAGCTGAGCAAACGGCTGCTGTTCGTGACCGGCGACAGCCTCGGACTGCCCACCCTGCCCACCCATGATGAAGTCCCGGTGATCGAAAAACCCTTTGCCGCCGAGGAAATCCGCCGCGCGGTAGCCGATCTCCTGGCTCGGCGCTGAACCAAGGCCACAGCCTTCGGTTACACTTTGATAACTTCCTTCCGTCGGTTTGGAGCGCAGCAATGGCCTTGGCATCGGTTACCCTGGACGACAAATACACCCTGGAATCCGGCCGGGTCTACCTGACCGGTACCCAGGCCCTGGTACGGCTGCCGCTGATGCAGCGCCAGCGCGACAGCGCCAGCGGTCTCGATACCGGCTGCTTCATTTCCGGCTACCGCGGTTCACCGTTGGGCGCGTTCGACCAGCAATTGTGGAAAGCGCGGCGGTTTCTGCAAAACAACCACATCCACTTCCAACCCGGCGTAAACGAGGAACTCGGCGCCACCGCCGTGTGGGGCAGCCAGCAGGTCGGCCTGTGGCCGGGGGCCAGGCATGACGGCGTATTCGCCATCTGGTACGGCAAGGGTCCGGGCGTGGACCGCTGCGGCGATGTGTTCAAGCACGCCAACGCCGCCGGTACCGCGCCCCATGGCGGGGTATTGGCCATCGCCGGGGATGATCATGTCTGCAAGTCCTCCACCCTGCCGCATCAAAGCGAATACGCCTTCATCGATGCGCAGATGCCGGTGCTCAACCCGTCCGGGGTACAGGAGATCATCGATCTGGGCCTGCTCGGCTGGGCGCTGTCGCGCTATTCCGGATGCTGGGTGGGCTTCAAGACCATCGCCGAAACCGTGGATACCTCGGCCTCGGTTCATGTCGATCCGGACCGGATCGACATCGTCATCCCGGAGGATTTCGAGCTGCCACCGGGCGGGCTGCACATCCGCTGGCCGGACCAACCACTGGACCAGGAGTACCGCTTGCAGCGCCACAAACTGTACGCGGCCCTGGCTTTCGCCCGTGCCAACCGTCTGAACCGGGTGGTGATCGATGCACCGCGACCGCGGCTGGGCATCGTGACCAGTGGCAAGTCCCATCTGGACGTCATGCAGGCCCTGGAAGACCTGGGTATCGATGAGCGGCTGGCCGCCGAGATCGGTCTGCGGGTATTCAAGGTCGGCATGCCCTGGCCACTGGAGCGCGAGGGCGTGCGCGCCTTCGCCCGCGGACTGGACGAAGTGCTGGTGGTCGAGGAAAAGCGCGCCGTGATCGAGAACCAGTTCAAGGAACAGCTCTACAACTGGGACGAGGCCGTGCGCCCGCGGGTGCTCGGCAAGTTCGATGAACGAGGCGAGTGGATCCTGCCCTCCAGCGGCGAGCTGACCCCGGCCCGCATCGCCCGGGTGATCGCGGCGCGGATCGGCAAGTTCCACGACAGCGACCACCTCCGCCAGCGACTGGCTTTTCTCCAGGCCAAGGAAGCAGTGCTGGCCAAGCCGCGCGAGCTGATCGCGCGCATCCCGCATTTCTGCTCCGGTTGCCCGCACAATACCTCGACCCGGGTGCCCGAGGGCAGCCGCGCCCTGGCCGGGATCGGCTGCCACTACATGGCGATCTGGATGGACCGACGCACCGAGACCTTCACCCAGATGGGCGGAGAAGGTGCCCCCTGGATCGGCCAGGCGCCGTTCACCGAGACCCGCCATGTGTTCGCCAATCTGGGCGA
>CAYMHN010000106.1:0-9094 GCA_964390235.1 uncultured Candidatus Competibacteraceae bacterium | reverse complement strand
CGGCCTCCAGCTGCCGGCCCAGCAGACCGCCCTTCTTGTTCTGCTCCTCGACCAGCATCAGTACGGTGTCCTTCAGCGTGGTTTCGGATATGGCCATGGTGCCGGACAGCGAGTGCAGCACGCCGACCTTGATGGTGTCCTGGGCCCGGGCCGAGAGACCGACGCTGAGGCCGGCGACCAGGCAGGACGCACCGAGTAACGCTTGCGTGAACTTCATCGAATAAACCCCCATATTCTTGGAAAGGTAATCAGGGCAGGGTGCCGGATACGGGCACGCACCAGCTTGAGCATTTGCCGTGCCAGAGAAGAAAATCCATATTAATTCATAGCTATAGCAGTGGTATTCCGAGCACGACTCATGGCCCCTGCCTTGTTGCAGTGCGTTATGGATCAGCTGACGCCCGCTTCTGGTGCAACCGCCATGCAGGTGGAAATCATCGAACTACTTGACTAAACTTAGTCGAGTTATACGCAGATCGATCAGACCATGACCACCGTCAACATTCACGAAGCCAAGACCTACCTGTCCCGGTTTGTCGATCAGGCCGCCGCCGGCGAGGAGATCATCATCGCCCGGGCCGGCAAGCCGGTTGCCCGGTTGGTGCCGCTTGAAGCCGCGCCGCAACAGCGCAAGCTCGGATGGTTCAAGGGTCGGCTGAATGTCTCGGAGGAGTTCGATGCACCCCTACCGGAAGAGGCGCTCGCCGGGTTTGCCGACAGTCCGATAGAGCCAGCCAAGACGCGGGCCAAGAACTGCTGAATGCGCCTGCTGCTTGATACCCACATTCTGCTGTGGGCACTGGATACGCCCGACGGGCTTCGTGGAAATCCCGATCACTGCAAATGAGCGCCATTGCAGCCGCCATTCCGAGCAGCACACGCTTCAGCTTGCCGGCCTGGACCTACCGCAGTCCGGCGTTCTTCGAGCTGGAAAAGGAGCGGATCTTCGCTCGCTCCTGGCAGCTGGTCTGCCATCTCAGCGATGTCCCCGATCCGGGCGATTACGTACAGTTCGAGTTTCTGGACGAGCCGATCATCGTGGTCCGTGGCGACGATGGCGCGCTACGGGCTTTTTACAATGTCTGCCGGCATCGCGCCGCGCGCATCCTGGACGGCGACCGGGGGCATTGCGCGGGCGTCATGCGCTGTCCCTACCACGCCTGGACCTACGATCTGCGCGGGCGGCTGATCAAGGTACCGTTCGAGCAGCGCTATCCCGGCTTCGCCAAAAGCGACCGCGCGGCGGACCGTTGGAAGCTCCCGGAACTGGAAACCGAGATCTGGCTGGGCTTCGTGTTCGCGCGCTTCGAGCCGGGTGGCCCCTCGGTGGCCGAGATGATGGGTCCGTACACCGAGGAACTGCGTCCCTACCGCTTCGAGGACATGCAGGCCCTGGGCCGGGTCACCCTGCGACCGCGCGCGGTGAACTGGAAGAACATCGTCGATAATTACTGCGATGGTTTGCACATCAACGTCGCCCATACCGGATTGCGCCGCATCGCTGGCCGGACCTACAGCCTGGAGGCTGGTGAACACGTGCAGCGCATGACCGCCGAGATCGAGGCCGGCGGCCATGCCGGATGGTCGGAAAGACTCTATTGCCGCCTACTGCCCGAACAGGATCATCTGCCGCCCGGGCGGCGTCGGCTGTGGTCGTACTATATGCTGTGGCCCAATATCGGTTTCGACGTCTACCCGGACCAGATCGACTTCATGCAGATGATTCCGCTGTCGCCCACCGAGACCCTGATCCGCGAGATCCCCTATGCGCTGCCGGACAGCTCCCGCGAGATGCGCGCGACCCGCTATCTGAACTGGCGCATCAACCGGGTGGTCAACGCCGAGGACACCACCCTGATCGGCCGGGTCCAGCAGGGCATGGCCAGCCGCAGCTACCGCCAGGGGCCGCTGGCCGAGCACGAGATCTGCCTGACGGCCTTCGCCGAGCGGCTGCGGCAGGAACTGCCAGTGGCTCGGTTGGCCGAGGAGCCGAGACGGTGGTCCGCATGAGCTGGGACGCGGTCATCATCGGCGGCGGCCACAACGGTCTGGTCTGCGCCTGCTATCTGGCCGCCGCCGGGCTCAAGGTGCGGGTGCTGGAGCGGCGCCCGGTGGTCGGCGGGGCGGCGGTCACCGAGGAGTTCCATCCCGGTTTCCGCAATTCGGTGGCTAGCTACACCGTCAGCCTGCTGCATCCCAAGGTGATCCGCGAGCTGCGCTTGCACCAGCACGGGCTGCGCATTCTGGAGCGGCCGCTGGCCAACTTCCTGCCGCTGGGCGAGGCCGGCTATCTCAAGCTGGGTGGCGGGCTGGCGGCGACCCAGGCCGAGTTCAGCCGCTATTCCAAGGGCGATGCGGTGATCCTGCCCGAGTTCCACCAGATGCTGGACCGGGTGGCCGAGGTGTTGCGCGGCCTGCTGTTGCAGACCCCGCCCAGCGGCGGGGGCGGGATCATCGACCTGATCCGCGCCGCTGGTGTCGGCGGCCGGATGCTCAAGCTCGATCTGCCGGCCCGACGCGATGTACTGGACCTGTTCACCCTGAGCGCCGCCGAATTGCTGGGTCGCTGGTTCGAGGCCGAGCCGATCAAGGCGGCCTTCGGCTTCGACGCGGTGGTCGGCAACTTTGCCAGCCCCTATGCCGCCGGCACGGCTTACGTGCTGCTGCACCATGGGTTCGGCGAGGTCAACGGCAAGCAGGGTCAGTGGGGACATGCGGTCGGCGGCATGGGGGCGATCACCCGGGCGATGGCGACCGAGGCCCACGCGCGCGGGGTCGAGATCAGCACCGATACGGCGGTCGAGCAGGTGCTGGCGCGCGACGGCAAGGTGTTGGGGGTGGTGCTGGCCGGGGGCGAGATCGTCGATGCCCGCTGCGTGATCGCCAATGTCAATCCCAAGCTGCTGTATCAGCAGTTGATTGAACCCGCGGCCCTGCCCGCGCCGTTTCGCGAGCGCATCGGCCAGTACCGCTGCGGCTCGGCCACCTTCCGCATGAACGTGGCGCTGAGCGAGCTGCCCAGCTTCGACTGCCTGCCGGGCAAGACCGTGCAGCCGCATCACCAGTCCGGCATCCTGATCGCCCCCAGCCTGGAGTACATGGACGAGGCGTATCGCGATGCCCGGCGCGAGGGCTGGGCGCGCTCGCCCATCATCGAGATGCTGATCCCCAGCACCGTGGACGACAGCCTGGCGCCGCCGGGCCGGCATGTCGCCAGTCTATTCTGCCAGCACTTCAACCCCGAGCTGCCGGACGGGCGCGGTTGGGACGAGGTCAAGGAGCAGGCGGCCGATCTGATCATCGAGACCGTGAACCGCTACGCCTCCAACTTCAAGGCCAGCGTGCTGGGCCGGATGGTGTTGTCGCCGCTGGACCTGGAGCGCAAGTTCGGGCTGATCGGCGGCGACATCTTCCACGGCGCGCTGAGCCTGAACCAGCTTTACAGCGCCCGGCCGCTGCTGGGCTATGGAGACTACCGGGGGCCGCTCAAGGGCCTGTACCATTGCGGCGCGGGTGCCCATCCCGGCGGCGGCGTGACCGGGGTACCGGGCCACAACGCCGCCCGCGAGGTGATCCGCGATCGGCGGCGCTGGGTCCGGCGCGCTGGCTGAGCGGCTGATGAAACTGCAATCCATCAAGACCTACATCGTCGGCAACCCGCCCCCGCATTACGGCGGCCGGTATTTCATCTTCGTCAAGCTGACCACCGCCGATGGCATCGTCGGTTTCGGCGAGGCTTACAGCGCCACCTTCAGCCCGCCGGTGGTGGCCGCCATGCTGGAGGACCTGTTCGTCCGGGTGTTCGAGGGCGAGGATCCGCTGCAAATCGAGACCCTGTACCGCCGCGCCCACGGGGAGGGCTACAGTCTGCGCCCGGACGTGACCGTAATGGCGGCCTTCAGCGCCCTGGAAATGGCCTGCTGGGACATCGCCGGCAAGGCCCTGAATCAGCCGGTTTACCAACTGCTGGGCGGCCTGGTGCACCCGCGGTTGCGCAGCTACAGCTACCTGTATCCGGATACCGCCAGGGGCGAGGACGCCGGGTTTTACGACGATCCGGTGAAATCCGCCGAACGGGCCGCCGAATACGTGCAACAGGGCTTCACGGCGGTCAAGTTCGACCCGGTGGGCGGCTACTCGGTATTCGATCCGCGCCAGCCCGTGCTGGAGCGCCTGGAACTATCGGAGCGCTTCTGCCGGCTGATCCGCGAGGCGGTGGGTGACCGAGCCGACATCCTGTTCGGCACCCATGGGCAGTTCACCGTCTCCGGGGCCAGGCGCCTGGCGCGCCGCCTGGAGCCTTACGAGCCGCTGTGGTTCGAGGAGCCCGTCCCCCCCGAGATGCCCGAGGCCATGGCCGAGGTAGCGCGCGCCACCTGCATTCCCATCGCCTCCGGCGAACGCCTGACCACCAAGTACGAGTTCGCCCGGCTGCTGCACGCCGGCGCGGCCAGCATCCTGCAACCCAATCTGGGGCGGGTCGGAGGTATCCTGGAAGCGAAGAAGATCGCGGCGCTGGCGGAGCCGCATTATGCGCAACTGGCTCCGCACCTGTACTGCGGGCCGATCGTGGCGGCGGCCAATATCCAGTTGGCGGCCTGCATACCGAATTTCCTGATCCTGGAGAGCATCCTGCGGTTCGACGGCTTTTATGCCGATCTGCTGACCAGGCCCATCCAGTGGCAGGATGGCTACGTGATTCCCTCCAGGGAGCCGGGGCTGGGCGTGGAGCTGAACGAGGCCGTGGCGCAGCGCCACCCCTATACCGGCGCCGCGCTGCACCTATCCATGGCGCAGCATCCGCTGGGATACCATTAACCCGTGCAAACGCTACCGTCCTATGTGAACCGGCGCTGGCTGCTCCCTTCGGGTGAGCTGTCGGACGTGGTCAATCCCGCCGATGAGTCGGTCATCGCCCGGGTGAAACTCGGCACGCCGCAGGACGCTGACGCGGCGATCGCTGCCGCCCGCAACGCTTTTGCCGGCTATTCGCGGGCCACCGTGGCCGAGCGCGTCGCCTATCTGCAAGCCATCCGCGATATCTACCAGCGGCGCCTGGGCGAGATCGCCGATGCGATCCGGCTGGAAATGGGCGCGCCACGCAAGTTCGCGCTGGAATCGCAAGCCTGGTCGGGCCTGGCCCATCTGGATACCTATATCGCCGCTCTGCAAACCTTCGCATTCGAAGAGCAGCGCGGCACTACCCGGATCCTGCGTGAACCCATCGGCGTGGCGGGGTTGATTACCCCGTGGAACTGGCCGATGAACCAGATGATGTGCAAAATCGCCCCTGCCCTGGCCGCGGCTTGCACCATGGTCTTGAAGCCCAGCGAGATCGCGCCCTTGAGCGCCAACTTGCTGGCCGAAATCGTGCACGAGGCGGGATTGCCCGCCGGGGTCTTCAATCTGCTGCATGGCGCTGGCGCGGGGGTGGGTCAAGCCCTGGCCAGCCACCCGGATGTGGATCTCGTGTCTTTTACCGGTTCCACCCGCGCTGGCATCGCCGTGGCCAAGGCGGCGGCCGACACGGTAAAGCGCGTCACCCAGGAACTGGGCGGCAAGTCGGCCAATCTCATTCTGCCGGATGCGGATTTCGCCAGCGCCGTCAGCGCCGGTGTGCGCTCGTGTTTTTCCAACAGCGGCCAGTCTTGCGACGCACCCACGCGCATGCTGGTACCCGCGGATCGGCATGAGGAGGCGCTGGCCATCGCCGGGAGCGTGGCGGATAACACGCGGGTCGGCCACCCCGAGTTGGACAGCACCGAACTCGGCCCGGTGGTGAGCGCGGTCCAGTACCAGCGCGTGCAGGCGCTGATCGCGGCGGGTATCGACGAAGGCGCCACCTTGGTCTGCGGCGGCCTCGGTCGCCCCCCGGGTCTGGAACGCGGCTACTACGTGCAGCCCACGGTATTCGGCCAGGTGCGCCCGCACATGCGGATCGCCCGCGAAGAGATCTTCGGTCCGGTGCTGGCCATCCTGCCCTATGGGTCGATAGCGGAGGCCATAGCCATGGCCAACGACAGCGTCTATGGCCTGGCGGCGTATGTGGCGGGCACGGATCTCGCACTGGCGCGCCAGGTGGCGCGGCAGTTGCGCGCCGGTCAGGTACAGATCAATTACCCCGAGTGGGATCTGTGGGCACCGTTCGGCGGCTACAAGCAATCGGGCAATGGCCGCGAATACGCCGACTGGGGCCTGCGCGACTTTCTGGAAATCAAGGCCGTGATCGGCCATGGGAACGACTGACGGCACCGGGAGATCAGCTTGCGCTACGGCTATATCGGTTTGGGAAATCTGGGCGGGCATCTGGCCGCGAGTCTGTTGCGTGAGGGTTTCGCGGTCGTCGTGCATGACATGAACCCGTCCCTGGCCGCGCGCCATCTGGCCGCGGGTGCGCTCTGGGCCGACAGTCCCGCAGCGCTGGCCTCGCAAGTCGATGCGGTGATCACCTGTCTGCCTTCGCCCGCGGCCAGCGAGGCGGTGCTGAACCAGGTGCTCGGCGCCGGAGGGGTCGGTCTGCATTGGATCGAAATGTCCACCCTGGGTCGCGATGACATTCGGCGCCTGGCGGCCAGGGCCGGGGAACACGGGCTGCGCGTCATGGAAGCGCCGGTGACCGGTGGCGTGCATCTGGCCGCTCAGGGCCGGATCACCGTGCTGGCGGGTGGCGATATCGATTTGTTCGAGACCCACGAACCCGCCCTGCAAGCCATGGGCGAGCGGATCTTTCACATGGGGCCGCTGGGTTCTGCGGCGCTGCTCAAGGTCATCACCAATATGCTGGCCTTCATCCACCTGGTGGCCGATGGCGAAGCGCTGATGCTGGCCAGGCAAGGCGGGCTGGACCTGGCGCAGGCCTGGGCTGCGATCAAGGCCAGCTCCGGCACCAGCTTCGTGCACGAAACCGAGGGGCAGCTGATTCTGAACGGCAGCTATGACATCGGTTTCACCCTGGATCTGGCGCTCAAGGACCTGGGGTTTGCCATGGACTTTGGCCGCGAGTTCGGCGTGCCACTGGATCTGGCCGGCCTCACGCAGCAAACCTTTGTCAGAGGCAAGGCGGCTTATGGCGGGCAGGCGCCATCGACCCGGATCGTGAAACTGCTGGAAGATGTGTTGCGCACCGATCTGCGCGCACCGGGTTTCCCGGCCAGATTGGAGTAACGTGGAGCCGCTGCGCGTGTCAACACGGTATGATGACCACTCTCCAAAATCCGAGTACTGCCACTGGAGGTTAGCGATGCACTGGTTCGTTTCCCTGCTCACACTGCCCGCTCTAGTCCTGTTTACCACCTCGGTTCTGGCCGGCGAGACCCTGGACCGGGTGCTGAATCGCGGTACCCTGATCATGTCCTCCGATCCGGCTTATCCGCCGCAGTCGTTCCTGGACGAAAACAACCAGATGGCCGGTTTCGATGTCGATGTCGGCCGCGAGTTGGCCCGCCGTCTGGGCGTGGAACTGGAGATCATCACCCCGGCCTGGGAGATCATCACCGCCGGCAACTGGCAGGGCCGCTGGGACGTGTCCATCGGCTCGATGACGCCCACCGAGGCGCGCAGCCGGGTGCTGGATTTCCCGGCCGTTTACTACTACACCCCGGCCTCGTTCGTGGTGCACGCTACCAGTTCCATCGACGAGATAGCCGCGCTCAACGGCAAGACCATCGGCGTCTGCGGAGGCTGCACCTACGAGGACTATCTGAATGGCAGTCTGGTGATCGACGCCGAGGGCGTGCCGCCGTTCGAATACCAGGTCGAGGCCGGCACCATCCGCAGCTACGAGACCGACACCAATGCCCTGGACGATCTGCGCCTGGGCGACGGGGTGCGCTTGGATGCGGTGCTGTCGGCCCTGCCGACACTACAGGAGGCGATCAACAGCGGCTATCCGCTGAAGATCGTCGGCGAGCCGGTGTTCTACGAACCCCTGGCCGTGGCCACCGACAAGGGCGACGAGGCGTTCAATTCCCGTGTGGCCGAGATCATCAATGAGATGCACGCCGACGGTACGCTGAGCGAGCTGTCCCTGCGCTGGTATGGGGCCGATCTGACCACCGCGGACTGAACCCGTATGCCTGAATGGCTGGAGCGGCCAGGGTTGCGCTGGCTGCTCCTGCTGCTGCTGGTCACGGCAGTATTCACCACTCTGGACTTGCGCAACAGCCTGTTCGGCGAGCTGCTGGCGCCGGCCATCGGTGACCCGGCGGCCAGTGGCTGGCATGGCAGGATCGCCATAGCTGCGGTGCTGGCTACCCTGCTGGTGGCGAATTTCCGGCTGATCGTGCTGCTGCCGTTTCGCTGGCAGGTGCTGATCGTCTGGATCGAACTGCTGATCCTGGCTCTGGCGTTCTTCTATTCCTTCAATCTGAGCTTCGCCTTCATCCAGTCGCGGATCGGCTTTCTGATCACCCAGGGTGCCTTCACCACGGTCTACATCTCCCTGGTGGCGATACTGATCGCCTGCGTGATCGCCATGGTCGCGGCGCTGGCCCGGCTGTCGAACAGCGGCCCGGCCTACGCCGTGGCGACCTTTTACATCTCCTTCTTCCGCGGCGTGCCGTTGCTGATGCAGATTTATCTGGTCTACATGGGCTTGCCGCAGCTGGGGTTCGTGGTCGGCGCAGTGCCGGCCGGCATCACCGCGCTGGCCTTGTGCTACGGGGCCTATATGGCGGAGATCTTCCGGGCCGGCATCCAGGGCGTGCCACGCGGTCAGCGCGAGGCGGCCAGGGCGCTGGGCCTGCCCGACGGCCTGGTGATGCGCAAGGTGATCCTGCCCCAGGCCATGAAGCTGATCGTGCCGCCCACCGGCAACCAGTTCATCGCCATGCTCAAGGACAGTTCCCTGGTGTCGGTGGTCGGGGTCTGGGAGCTGATGTTCCTGGCCCGCACCCAGGGCCGGGCCGAATTCCGGCACCTGGAGATGCTGATCACCGCCGCGCTGATCTACTGGGTGCTGACCATCGTCTTCGAGTTGATCCAGTCGCGCATCGAGCGCTACTACGGCAAGAGCGAGACGGGCGGCAGGCATTGACGATGCGGGGCGTGCTCCAGGCGGCTTGCGGCCTGCTGCTGGGTCTGGCGGCGGCGGCCT
>CAYMHN010000105.1:0-9162 GCA_964390235.1 uncultured Candidatus Competibacteraceae bacterium | reverse complement strand
CGAAGGCATTGAGTACTCCGCCAAACCCGGCTTCGGCATCGGCAATAATGGGCTGGAACCAATCGATGCTGTCATCGCCCTCGGCGTGATGCAGCTGGTCCGCCCGCGCCAGGGTATTGTTGATCCGGCGCACCACTTCCGGCACCGAATTGACCGCGTACAGCGACTGATCGGGATACATCTGCAACGAGGTGTTGGCATCGCCGGCCACCTGCCAGCCCGACAGATAGATCGCCTTGAGTCCGGCCCTGACCTGCTGCATGGCCTGGTTGCCGGTCAGTGCCCCCAGGGCATTGACGAATGGTTGCTCGTGCAGCGACTTCCACAGCTTCTCGGCGCCTCGCGTGGCCAGGGTATGTTCGATAAGGGCCGTGCCGCGCAGCCGGTCGACATCCTCGGGGCCATAGGGACGGTGCACGCCTTTCCAACGGGGATTCTGTTTCCAGTCCTGGCGCAGCTGCTCGATACTCAAATGGGGCATGACGGGGCTCCTGAATCAATTCATTTTCGGGTTCTCGTATTGTGAAATCATGTTCACATCGAGAAACGGTTGCGAGTCTATGTCGCATAGCACCATTTGACAAGCCAATTTTGTCAATCTTTATTATTATTATTACCAATACTTCATCCATCACCCCAACATTCCCATGCCGAGCAACCGCTACAAACGCAGCCGCCTCCAGCAACTCCGGGCCCTCTGCTACACCTTGCAGGCCGGCAGCATTTCCCGAGCAGCCGACCGTCTGGGGCTGAGCCAGCCATCGGTATCCCTCCAGATTCAGGCGCTGGAGCGGGAGCTGGGTAACCTGCTGCTGGAACGACGCGGCCCCAGCATCCGGGCGACACCGGACGGGAAACAGTTGTACGAGATCGCGCTGCCCCTGATCGAGGGCATCGACAATCTGGAAGCTGATTTCCACGCCCGGCGCGGCGACTTGAGCAGCGGCGAGGTCAATATCGCGGCCGGTGAATCAACCATACTCTACATGCTGCCTCGGGTGGTGGAACGGTTTGCCGAGGACTATCCTGGCATCCGCATCCGGTTCCACAACGGCCCTGGCATGCAGGGTCTGCAACTCCTGCGGGATGATGCGGTGGATTTCGCGGTGGGCTCATTCCGCGGCTCGCCTCCGGATGACATCGGTTATCAGCCGATACATGCCTACGATCAGGTCCTGATCACTCCTCTGGATCACCCGCTGGCACGCAAGCCCGACATCACCCTGGCGGACATCAGCCCGTACAAGTTCATATTCCCTCCCCGTCATCTGAATACCTTCAGCATGGTGGAACTGGCGTTCCAGCAGCATGATCTGAGTCTCAACGTCTGCTTGGAGGCCGGCGGCTGGGAAGTCATCAAACGCTACGTGGAACTGGGTGTGGGCATATCGATCGTCAGCGGCATCTGCCTGAATGATGGCGATCCCCTGGCCAAGCACCCCCTGGAGCATCACTTTCCAAAACGCACTTACGGCGTGATCATGCGCCGCGGCAAGATGCTCACCCCGCAAGCCCGACTGTTCATCGAGCACATTGATCCGAACTTCTTCTCGCAGAGCCGCCCGGCGCCCGCGTTATAACCATATGACCATAAGGTAATCGCAATTGATTGGTTCGCCCGGAACACGGCTTGGCCTATGATCGGAACACGAATTGCCAAGGGTTTCACCATGTCCAGCAACGATGTCGATCACCGGGCAATCCGGCGCCAGCAGATCCTGAACCGGCTCCGTCAGGCACAGCGCGAGGTCGAGCAGCTCCAGCAAGCGCTGCAACAGCTGCGATCCGGCTCCGACGAACCGGCGCACGCCCCGGTTCGGACCGAGATTCAGCTGCCGATCGCCGCGGGTTAGATCGGCCGCGGCCGCACCCGGCCCCGTCATAACGATCCCGCCAACACCAGGGCTGGTCCCCGGCCGAATGCCCTGCGGCCAACCCACCGGCATGCCTGCGGCATTTACAATCCCTGAAAAAATTGTACTCTGAGCTGTCAAAGCGATACATTAATCGGCCCTTTGCCCGGCATTCATGCCGCTCCGGGCCGTTCGCGCCAGTTCCATGTGGGATGACAGCATGACAAAGACGCTAGGTTTTCCGGCCTCGCACGGACTCTACCGACCACAGAACGAACACGACAGCTGTGGCGTGGGTTTCGTCGCCCACATCAAGGGCGAGCGTAGCCATCGGATTGTGCTGGACGCCAATCAGGTGCTGATCAATATGACGCATCGCGGTGCCTGTGGCTGCGAGCCCAACACCGGGGATGGCGCAGGCATTCTGACCGCCCTGCCGCACGACTTTCTGCGCAAGGTCGCGGCTCATGACCTGGGTATCGACCTGCCGCCACCGGGCCGCTTCGCCGCCGGACTGGTATTTCTGCCCACCGACCCCGACGAACGTGCCCATTGCAAGTCCGTCATGCGCAGCATCATTGCCGAGGAAGGTCAGGCACTGCTGGGCTGGCGTACCGTCCCCACCGACCCGGACGGGGCCGACATCGGCCCCACCGCGCGCGCCTCCGAGCCGGCCATCGAGCAACTGTTCGTCGGCGCCACCGCGGGAATTTCCGGAGACGCCTTCGAGCAGCGCCTGTACCTGATCCGCAAGCGCGCCAGCGATACCCTGCGCGGCAGTGCCGAATTGGAACAGGCCCTGATGTTCTACCTGTGCAGCCTGTCGACCAAGGTAATGGTCTACAAGGGCATGCTGACCCCGACCCAGGTCATGGCCTATTACCCCGATCTGGCCGACCCGGACTTCACTACCCATCTGGCGATGGTGCACTCGCGCTTCTCGACCAATACCTTCCCCTCCTGGGACCGCGCCCAGCCCAACCGCTTCATGGCCCATAACGGCGAGATCAACACCCTGCGCGGCAACAAGAACTGGATGCGGGCCCGCCAGGGCGTGGCCGAGTCACCGCTGTTCGGTAGCGAGCTGAGCAAGCTGTTTCCGGTGATCGAGCCGGAAGGTTCCGATTCGGGAATCTTCGACAATGTACTGGAATTCCTGTTGATGAATGGCCGCACCCTGCAGGAAGCGGTAATGATGATGATCCCCGAGGCCTGGGAAAACCACGAATCGATGTCGGCCGAGAAACAGGCTTTCTACGAATACCATTCCTGTCTAATGGAACCCTGGGACGGTCCGGCTTCCGTCGTCTTCACCGACGGCCGCTACATCGGTGCGGTGCTGGATCGCAACGGCCTGCGCCCCAGCCGCTACTACCTGACCCATGACGACCGGGTGGTCATGGCCTCCGAGGTCGGCGTGCTGGCGGTCGAACCGGACAATGTCAAGTCCAAGGGGCGCTTGCAGCCCGGCAAGATGTTCCTGGTCGACTTCGAACAGGGTCTGCTGATCCCCGACGAGGAACTCAAGCACGATTTCGCCACCCGCCAACCCTATGGAGAGTGGCTGGATCGCCAGCGCCTGCATCTGGATGATCTGGAGCCGGGCCGCGACCCGCATGGTTTCGATCCGGATACCCTGCTCGCCAGAATGCGGGCTTTTGGCTACACCCACGAGACCCTGCAATTCATGCTGCTGCCACTGGTGCGTGAAAAACGCGATCCGGTGGGCGCCATGGGCAATGACTCGGCCTTGGCCTGCCTGTCCGACCAGCCGCGCCTGCTGTATGATTATTTCAAGCAGTTGTTCGCCCAGGTCACCAACCCGGCCATCGATTCGATCCGGGAAGAGATCATCATGTCCCTGGCCTGCTATATCGGCCCCGAGGGCAACTTGCTGGATGCCTCCGAAACCAGGGCGCATCGCCTGCGCATACCCCACCCCATCCTGAGCAATGAGGAGCTTGCCGCGCTCAAGCACATGGACCATCGGGGCTGGCGCACCAAGGTCATCGATATCACCTACCCCCGCGATGATTCCGGCAGCGACGCCATGCTGGGTGCTCTGGAGCGCATCTGCGCCGAAGCCGAAGCGGCCATAGCGCAAGGCTACAGCTTGGTGATGCTCTCCGATCGGGCCATCGGCCGGGACCGTTTGGCGCTCAGTTCCCTGCTGGCTTGCGGGGCCGTCCATCACCATCTCATCCGCAAGGAACAGCGTACCCGGCTGGGGTTGATACTGGAATCCGGCGAAGCCCGCGAGGTGCATCATCACTGCCTGCTGATCGGCTATGGCGCGGATGCGATCAACCCTTATCTGGCTTTCGAGACCCTGTGGCAGGCCCGCCGCGACGAACTGCTGGACGAGTTCCAGGATGACGACGCGGTGGTCGATGCCTATCGCAAGGGGGTGGCCAAGGGCATACTCAAGGTCATGGGCAAGATGGGGATCTCCACCCTGCACTCCTACAAGGGCGCCCAGATCTTCGAAGCAGTCGGCCTGCACGATGAGGTCATCGAGCGCTGCTTCAAGGACACGGCCAGCCGGATACAAGGCTGCGGTTTCGAAGTGCTGGCCGAGGAGATCCGGCGTCGCCACGAACTGGGCTATCCCCTGGAACCGGTCAACCGGCTGTTCAGTCTGCCCAACCCCGGTGAATTCCACTGGCGCGCCGAGGGGGAACGCCATATGTGGAGCCCCGAGGTGATCGCGGATATTCAGGCCGCCGCCCGGGGCAACAGCCGTGAAGCCTATGCGCGCTTTGCCGCGTTGAGCAATCAGGATGCCCGAACCCGTTGCACCCTGCGTGGGCTGCTCAAGCTCAAGGCCGGCGCTAATGGGACTCCCGTGCCGCTGGACGAGGTTGAACCGGCCAGCGGCATCGTCCGGCGCTTCTGCACCGGGGCCATGAGCCTCGGAGCGATTTCCCCCGAAGCCCACGAGGCCCTGGCCCTGGCCATGAACCGGATCGGCGGCAAGTCGAATACCGGCGAAGGTGGTGAGGACCCCCTGCGTTACCGACCGCTACCCAACGGCGACTCCAAGCGTTCGGCCATCAAACAGGTGGCCTCCGGTCGGTTCGGTGTCACCATCCATTACCTGACCAACGCCGACGAGCTGCAGATCAAGATTTCCCAGGGCGCCAAACCCGGCGAGGGCGGCGAACTTCCGGGCCACAAGGTCGCTGAGTATATCGCCAAGTTGCGCCACTCCACGCCAGGCGGGGAGCTGATCAGGCCCCCGCCGCACCATGACATCTATTCGATCGAGGATCTGGCGCAGCTGATCTACGACCTCAAGAATGCCAATCCGGACGCCCGCATCAGCGTCAAGCTGGTCGCCGAAGTCGGCATCGGCGCCGTGGCCGCAGGCGTCGCCAAGGCCCATGCCGACCATATCCTGGTATCCGGGCACGATGGCGGCACCGGCGCCTCGCCGCTGACCAGCATCAAGCATGCCGGACTGCCCTGGGAACTCGGCTTGGCCGAAGCCCACCAGACCCTGGTACTGAACGACCTGCGCTCACGGGTGATCGTGCAGACCGATGGACAGCTGAAGACCGGCAGGGACGTGGTCATCGCCGCCCTGCTGGGCGCCGAGGAGTTCGGCTTCTCCACCGCGCCGCTGATCGCGCTAGGCTGCATCATGATGCGCAAATGCCATCTCAACACCTGCCCGGTGGGCGTCGCCACGCAAGACCCGGTGCTGCGCAAGAAATTCCACGGCAAGCCCGAGCATGTGGTCAACTACCTGTTCATGGTCGCCGAGGAAGCCCGCCAGATCATGGCCGAGCTAGGCTTTCGCACCATCAACGAGATGGTCGGGCGTACCGATGCCTTGACCCTGGACGATGCGGTGAAGCACTGGAAAGCCGACGGACTGGACCTGACTCCCTTGCTGACCCCGGCCCGCAAACCTCGACCAGACGTGCAAGTCTACCGTACCATGGCCCAGGATCATGGTCTGGACAAGGCGCTGGACAACCGTCTGGTCGGTCAGTGCGCTGCCGCGCTGGAACACGGCGCCAAGGTCAGGCTGACCACACCGGTCACCAATACCGATCGCACCGTGGGCACCATCCTCAGCCATAACCTCACCAAGCGCTGGGGAGAACGTGGCCTGGCCGACGACAGCATCCATATCAAGCTCACCGGTTCGGCCGGACAGAGTCTGGGCGCCTGGCTGGCCCGCGGCATCACCCTGGAACTGGAGGGCGATGCCAACGATTATGTCGGCAAGGGTCTGTCGGGCGGCCGCATCCTGGTCTATCCGCCACAACGCGCCACCTTCACCGCCGAGGACAACATCATCGTCGGCAATGTCTGCCTGTATGGTGCCATCAGCGGTGAAGCCTACTTTCGCGGAATCGCCGCGGAGCGCTTCGCCGTGCGCAACTCCGGTGCCCTGGCCGTGGTCGAGGGAGTGGGCGATCATGGCTGCGAATACATGACCGGCGGCCGGGTAGTGATACTCGGGCCAACGGGGCGCAATTTCGCCGCCGGCATGTCGGGAGGTATCGCTTATGTCTGGGATCCGCACCGGCAGCTGCCGCGGAACTGCAACCCGGAACTGGTGGAGCTGGAAGCCATGGATGACGCCGTGGATGAGGATGAGCTGCGAAACCTGCTGGTGAATCATCACCGCCACACCGGCTCGGCGGTCGCCGAACGAATCCTGGTGGACTGGGACAAGACCCTCAGGCAATTCGTCAAGGTCATGCCGACGGATTACCGGCGGGTTCAGCGGCAACAGCAGCGGGAACCCGCTGCCGCCGCGGCCTGATCGTCAACCAGGAGTTTTCAATCATGGGTAAACCAACCGGCTTCATGGAGTTCCAGCGCGAGAAAATCCCCTACCGGGACGCGCGCCAACGGGTGCATGATTTTGCCGAATTCCTGCTCGAAGTGCCGGAGGATCACCTCAAGGCCCAGGGCGCACGCTGCATGGACTGTGGTGTTCCCTTCTGCCAGTCGGACAGCGGCTGCCCGGTCGACAACCTGATCCCCGAATGGAATGATCTGACCTATCATGGTCGCTGGCGCGAAGCCCTGGATCGTCTGCATCAGACCAACAACTTCCCCGAATTCACTGGTCGTACCTGCCCGGCGCCTTGCGAGGACGCCTGCGTGCTCGGCATCATCGAACCCGCGGTGACCATCAAGGATATCGAGAACGCTATCATCGATCGGGGCTTTGCCGAAGGTTGGGTAACCCCCTTGAAGCCGCAGCGGCGCACCGGCAAGCGCATCGCGATCATCGGTTCGGGACCGACCGGCCTGGCTGCCGCCGAGCAGCTGAACCTGGTCGGCCATCAGGTCACGGTCTACGAGCGCGATGATCGACTCGGCGGCCTGCTGATGTACGGCATTCCCAATATGAAGCTGGACAAGGCATTGGTGGAAAGACGCCTGGAACTGATGCGCCAAGCGGGCATCCGGTTCGTCACCCGAGCCCATGTCGGGGTCGATGTCGATGCTGATCAGCTGCGCAAGGAGCATGATGCCGTGCTGCTGGCCGTGGGAGCCACCCGCCCTCGCGATCTGGTAATTCCCGGTCGCGGACTGGATGGTGTTCACTTCGCCATGGAGTTCCTGACCCTGAACACCAAGAGCCTGCTGGATTCCGATCTTGGCGACGGCTGCTATATCTCCGCCAAGGACCAGCGGGTCATCGTGATCGGTGGCGGCGATACCGGTACCGACTGCATAGGGACGGCCTTGCGGCATGGCTGCAAGAGTCTGATCAATATCACCCGCCGCCAGCGTGAACCGGAACAACGCGACGAGGAGCATCCCTGGCCCGGCCCCCCGGGCACCTTCTACGTGGATTACGGACATGCCGAAGCGGCGGCGGTATTCGGCGCTGATCCTCGCGACTACGGCGTACTGCCGATGGCCTTCATCGATGATGGGCAGGGTCGGGTCAAGGCCTTGCGCACCGCCAGACTGGACTGGTACCGCGACCCGGCGGGCAAACTGCGCAGCCGGGTGATCGAAGGATCGGAGCGCGACCTGCCGGCTGATCTGATCCTGCTGGCGATCGGCTTCGAGGGACCCGAAGCCACGCTGGCCGAGCAGTTCGGCATCGAACTCGACCCCTACAGCAATTTCAAAGCCGAACACGGTGCCTTCGCTACCAATGTCCCCGGTATCTATACCGCCGGCGATTGCCGGCGCGGACAGTCTCTGGTGGTCTGGGGGATTAACGAAGGGCGTGGTGCGGCCCGCGAGATCGACCGCTTCCTGATGGGCAGCACCCGGCTGGTCTGAATCAGCCGGGCGCCTTGGGTGGGCCCGGGAAAAACGCATTGGTGCGGCGGACATAGTCGCGGTAGCCGAGCCGCCGCTCGCCGATATCGCTCTCCAGCAGCGCCACGCCGGAGACCTTGAGCAGAAACAGGCTCATCAGCAACGGCGACAGGATGCTCCACCAGCCGCCGCCGGCCAGTGCCAGCAGAAAAAATCCCCACCAGATGCAGAAATCGCCGAAATAGTTGGGATGGCGGGTGTAGCGCCACAAGCCTCGGTCCATCACCTTGCCCCGGTTGTCCGGGTCGGCCTTGAAGCGGGCCAGTTGCCAGTCGCCACCCGCTTCGAACACCATGCCGGCCAACCACAGCGCAACACCCAGCGCATCCAGCCAGCCCAGCGGCGTCTGGCTCGCCATGGCCGCCAGCAACGGCAGGGAAATCAGCCAGGCCAGCAAACCCTGCAAGCCGAACACCAGATAGAGACTTTTTAGCTCGAAATGCGGCTGATTGCGCGCTCGGATCGCCTGGTAGCGGCGATCCTCCGGCTCCCCCCAGTTGCGCCAGCTGATGTGCAAGAACAGCCGCAGGGCCCAGATCGTCACCAGTCCCAATACCAGACCGGCTCTTGGGCCGGGTGCGGTCAGGCACAGGAAGTAAACCATGGCCGCCAGCAGAAACGCCAGCGACCAGAAGCTATCGACGATGCCGGCGTTGCCGCGAGCCAGGCTGAGCAGCCAGGCCAGCACCATCAGAACCAGCAAGGCCGGCAGCGCGGAAAGATAAACCGTGAGTTCGAACATGGGCGCCTGAATCAGCAGTTGCGACCCTGGTCTGACCGGTAAATCGGCAAAAGGCTCACCCGTCTTCGGAACCTGGCGGTTGATCGACGCCTGGCGCGCGCGGATCGAATTCGATCGCCGCCGGCGTGGTGCGGGCCCCGGCCGCGGTAATGAATTCCTCGCGCTGCTCGGGTGGCAGCGAGGCGCGCCGGGTCATGCGGTACAAGGTGAACAGCACGAACAGGGTGTGTATCGTCGCCGTGAACAGGAACAGCGCGCCGG
>CAYMHN010000104.1:2691-9334 GCA_964390235.1 uncultured Candidatus Competibacteraceae bacterium | reverse complement strand
TGGCGGCGCTGGACGCCGAGAAGTATCTGGATGAGCTAGCTTGACGGCCGCTGGCGCCGATTCCGGTCGCGGCCGGCGCGGCCGGACACGGAGCCGCCGCCGATGCTGAGATCACCACGCAGCTGGGCCAGGGAACCGGTGGACAGTTCGCCCAGGCGGGCGACGATGGTTTCCGCCTCCGGGGCCGTGCCGCCGATGTGGTGATCCAGCGCCGTCCGCATGGCCCGGACATGCTCGGGCGTGGTGCCGCAGCAGCCGCCGATGATACGAGCCCCGGCGTCGAGCGCCAGCCGGGCGTAGTCGGCCATCAGTTCCGGCGTGCCGTTGTAGACGATGTGGCCGTCCCGGAATTCGGGGATGCCGCAGTTGGCCTTGGCGATCAGCAGCGGTGGTCGGACCAGATCCGCGCCGGCACGCCGCATCAGCATGATCGAGGCCACCACCTCGGCCGCGCCGACCCCGCAGTTGCTGCCGCAGGCCCGTGGCTGGGCGGCATGATCGGCAGCCAACCGCGCCAGCTCGCCCGGCGCCAGCCCCATCATGGTGCGGCCGTTGGTATCGAAACTCATGGTGCAGACCACCGGCAGTCCGGCCGTCGCCGCGCCGGCCAGGGCGGCATCGAGTTCTTCGCGCGCCGACAAGGTCTCGATCCACAGTACGTCAACCCCGCCGGCCGCCAGGGCGGTGGCCTGCTCGGCGAACACCGCGCTGGCATCGGCAATGCTCAGCGGGCCGTTCGGTTCCAGGATCTCGCCGGTCGGCCCCATGGAGCCGGCCACCACCACCGACCGGCCGGCCTCGGACACCACCTCGCGGGCGATGCGAGCGGCGGCCTGGTTGAGTTCGGCCACTCGCTCCCCGGCCCGGTGCAGCTTGAGCCGATAGCGGTTGGCGCCGAAAGTGTTGGTCAGGATGATGTCCGAGCCGGCCTCGACGAAGCTGCGGTAATGGGCCGCGACCCGCTCCGGGTGATCGACGTTCCACAGTTCCGGCGCATCGCCGGTCTGCAAGCCCATGGCGAACAGATTGGTCCCGGTGGCGCCATCGGCCAGCAGGCAGGGTTTTTCGGCAAGCAGGCGAGACAACGGATCCGACACGGTCTTGCAACTCCCATGACTCGAAAGTCCGCATCGTAGCGCCAAACCGCAATGACTTGAAGATTATCGTGATTTGGTGATCAAGATCACAGCCCGCAGCCCGTGCGGCGGTTAGTATTACCGCATTCCCGGGGTTTATGCCTTGACGCCGGGAGCCTGAAAGCGAAGGTTCATCATGCGGCTGAATATGACACTGTGCACCGGGCTGATTACGGGCCTGCTCCTCGCCGGTTTTCCCGACCTCGCGCCCGCCGGCTGTGACCACTATCCCAAGGAAGTGCTGGACGGCACCGAATTGGTCGAGATCCATGCATTCTCCGTTGACGAAGCACCGACTCCACTGCAGGCGGGCCGCTACAGCACCGAGATGGGTGGTGCCCTGGGTTACCTGGAGGTCAGGGTCCATGGCCAAGCGCTGAGCGTGCGGCGGATTTATGCCGAAGCCGGACTGGAACCGCAAATCCGCGATTACCGCGGGCTGGTTGCCCATGCCGACAGCACCTTCCGCAGCTCGACCGCAACGCTCAAAACCCTACCGGACGGCAGTCTGCTGTTCTGGGAACAGGCATCCGGACTGGAATTTCTACCCAATGACTTCTGGATCCGCTACCAACGCGATTGATGGAGCCCCCCATGGCCACACCTGCCGAACATCTGACCCGCCCCCCCACCCTCCCGGTTCTGCGCCGAGGCGCCAAGAGTAATACCGTGAAGTATGCCCAGGAATTGCTCAACCTCGCCCTGGGTTGGCATCCACCGTTACAAACCATCGTTGGAGCCGACGGCAGTTTCGGTGGCACCACCCAGGATGCGGTATCATTGCTGCAGTACCGGTTCAGCTTACCGATCACCGGCATCATCGACCCCGCGACCTGGACCTTGCTCGAGCGGTTTCATCCGGTCACACGGCTCGGACCCGTAGGCAGCCCCGGCCCGGTCTGCGTAACCCCACCCATCAACCCGCTGATACTGGTGGCGGCCGGCTTGCATCTCGACGAACCGCAGCAGACCCTGCCCGAGATCGCTCGACCGTATGTGGGGGCACGGGAGACGGGCAACAACCGCATGGGCACCGACCCTCGCATGCGCGAGATCTTCGAGGCGGACGACCTGACGGTCGGCGGCGCGACCGATGGCTATCCCTGGTGCGCGGCCTTCGTCAGCCTGTGCGTGCAACAGCTGATCGCGCGGTTCACGATCCGCTACACGGGCGTCACTCCGCCCCGCGAAGCATCGGTATCCCGGTTTCTGAACACCTGGGCCAAGCACCAGAAATGCCTGATCTTCAAGCCTTCGAGCAAGATCATCGCACCACAGTCCGGAGACATCGTGGTATACACCTTTTCGCACATCGGGATCGTGGATACCGCCGGAGACAGGGCCGTAACCACCATCGAGGGCAATACCGATGCCGCCGGTGGTCGCGAGGGGGTGGAGGTCGCCGAAAAGCGCCGCAGCTTCTCGGTCATCCGTGCTTTCATCCGGCTCCCGGTCTGGCGGCTCTGCATCTGAACCCATGCGCGCGGACTCGTCGAGGTGACGTGAGGAGGAATATCCATGGCTTGTTGGAACGACGCCATTCTCGATGGCGTCACGAGCGAGTTCACGACACCGAGCCCAGCAATTCGAAAAATGCCCTGACCGCCCGTAGCGGACGGCGCTCCTCCAGACACACCACGTATTCGGTCTGCGCCAGCTCGGCATCGCGCACCTCCAGCGCGTGCAGACGGGTGTCGCTGCCGAATTCGCTGAGCGCCACCACGCCGACTCCGAGACCGGCCGCGACCGCCTCGCGTACCCCCTCGCGGCTGCCGATTTCCAGTACCTCGCGCGGTTTCACACTCGCTTGCGCCAGGGCACGCTCGAACAGGGCCCGGGTGGTCGATCCGGATTCGCGCCGGATCAGTCGCTGATCGGCCAGTTCCCGCAGCCGGATGCGGCGGCGGCTGGCCCAGGGGTGACCGCGATCGACGAATATGACCAGCCGATCCGGTCCCAGCGGCACGGCATACAAGCGGGGATCGGGCGCGACCTCGGGCATCAGCGTCAGATCGTAGCGTCGCTCGCGCAGCGCGGCCAGCAGGCTTTCCGAATTGCCGAAGGCGAGACTCAGTCGGACACCGGGATAACGCCGATTGAACGCCGCCAGCAACGGCAGGATCAGATACGGCGCATCCGCGCCCACCCGCAACTGCCCCCCGGTGAGATCACGGGCGGCGTTCAGCTGTTGCTCGATCTCGGTCTCCTGTGCGAACAGCCGCTGGGTACCGGCATGGATCAGCTGGCCGAGTTCGGTCAATTGAACCCTCCGGCCGCGCCGTTCGAACAGCTGGACGCCATAGCGCTGTTCGAGTGCCTTGACCTGCTCCGACAGGGTCGGCTGGGTCAGATGGAGCAAGCGTGCGGCGCGGGTGAAGCTGCCAGCACTGGCGACCGCATGGAAAGCCCGCAATTGGGCATGATTGATCGGCATCACCAATAATCACTATCAACACTATCGATTGGACTTATGTTAGCCGGACCACTATAACTACGCCAACCTGATGCTGGAGCTGTTTCGATGGTCGCTACCGACCCCTCCCTGTCCCCGACCGGCGACCCCTGGCTGTTGACCCCGGGGCCGCTGACCACCTCGCCGACCGTCAAGCAGTCCATGCTGCACGACGTCGGTTCGCGCGATACCGGCTTCATCGCGGTCAACCGCCGGATTCGCGAGCGCCTGGTCGGCATCATCCACGGTGGCGATGACCATGTCTGCGTGCCCCTGCAGGGCAGCGGGACGTTTGCAGTCGAGGCCATGCTGGGTACTTTCCTGCCGCGCGACGGCAAGCTGCTGGTCCTGATCAACGGCGCCTACGGCACGCGCATGGCGAAGATCTGCAACTATCTGGGACGAGCTCATACGGTCCAGGAATCGCCCGAGGATACCCCGGTCGACGTAGTCGAGCTGGATCAGCGGCTGTCCGATGATCCGGTGATCAGTCATGTTGCCGTGGTTCACTGCGAAACCACTTCCGGGATTCTCAATCCGCTGCCGCAGGTCGCCGAGGTGGTCTCCCACCACGGTCGCAGTCTGCTGATCGACAGCATGAGCGCGTTCGGCGCGCTGCCACTGGATGCCCGCGAAATCGCCTTTGACGCCGTGGTCGCTTCCAGCAACAAATGCCTGGAAGGGGTCCCCGGCATGGGTTTCTGCCTGGCCCGCAAGACGGTGCTGGAACAGACACGCGGCAACGCCCATGCGCTGACCCTGGACCTGTACGAACAATGGGCTGCCATGGAAGCCAACGGGCAGTGGCGGTTCACGCCACCGACCCACTGCCTGCTGGCCTTCGACCGGGCGCTGGACGAGTTCGAGGCCGAAGGGAGCGTGATCGGGCGTGGCGGCCGCTACAGCGACAACTGCCGAATTCTGGTCGAGGGCATGCGCGAGCTGGGTTTCCGCACCCTGCTGCCGGATGGGCTGCAGGCGCCGATCATCGTCACTTTCCATATGCCGGCCGACTCCCGCTTCGACTTCAACGCCTTCTACGACCGGCTGCGCCAGCGCGGCTATGTCATCTACCCCGGCAAGCTGACCGTGGCCGACAGCTTCCGCATCGGCTGCATCGGCCGGCTCGGCGCCGAGCAGATGCACGGCGCACTGGCCGCTATCCGTGTCACACTGGAGGAGCTGGGCGTGACCGATTGCGGTCCCCGCACGGCTTGATGCCTGGCGTGTCATTGCATTGTCACAAGGATGATCTACATTGATAAGTTGGTTTTGAAGCAACAGCGTTTTCTTTTCCCACAGACAGGAGAGCAACACCATGAAGTCCACCTTGAAAACCGGGTTGGCCGCTGCCTTGATGATCGTAATGTCCGCGGCGGTCCAGGCGCGTACCCCGCTCACCGTCTATACGGCACTCGAAAACGACCAGCTGGGTCCGTTCAAGCAGGCCATCGAGGCTGCGGTACCGGAAGTGGAGGTCCAGTGGGTGCGCGATTCCACCGGCATCATCACCGCCCGGATCCTCGCCGAGGCCGACAACCCGCAGGCCGACATCATCCTCGGCGTGGCGGCATCGAGCCTCCTGATGTTCGATGAACGCGGCCTGCTCGAACCCTACACGCCGCCCGGCGCGGAGGAACTGCGCGAACAGTTCCGCGATAACCGCGACGAACCCACCTGGTTCGGCATGGACGCCTATGTCGGCGTCATCTGCTACAACACCATCGAGGGCGAGCGCGCCGGCGCCACCACGCCCACCAGCTGGGCCGACCTGACCGCGCCGGAGTTCCAGGGTCAGCTCGTCATGCCGCATCCTGCGTCCTCGGGCACCGGTTATCTGACGGTCGGCGCCTGGCTGCAGATGATGGGCGAGGACGAGGGCTGGGCCTTCATGGATAGTCTGCACGAAAACATGGCGGCTTATCTGCACTCGGGCTCGGCACCCTGCGTGCAGGCCGCCCGCGGCGAGCGCGTGGCGGGCATTGCGCTCGACATGCGCGGCGTCTACGAACAGGCCCAGGGCGCGCCGCTCGAAGTCGTCGTACCCTCCGAGGGCGTGGGCTGGGAGATGGAGGCCTTCGCCATCGTCAAGGGCACCGACAAGTTGGAACTGGCCCGGAAGATCGCGGACTGGGCGGTCACCCCGGAAGCCAACGAACTCTATTCCCAGACCTACGCCGTGGTCGCGCATCCGGAGGTCCGCAACCATCCGGAGAACTATCCACAAGGCGTCGAGGAAGCGCTGATCGACAATGATTTCGGCTGGATGGCCGAAAATCGCGAGCGTATCCTCGCAGAGTGGACGCGTCGTTACGAAGCCAAGGCGGCTCCGCGGTAATTCCCCTCACCCCTGTGCGGACCACCACTATGCGGGCCACCACTATGCGGGCCACCCTCTCCCTTCAGGGGAGAGGGACTTGAAAGCAGGGGAAAACGCGAGGTAACGACGTAATGACGATCAGTCCGGATTCCCGGTCCTCGACGCCTTTTCTGCAAATTCGCGGGCTCACCAAGCGCTTCGGCAATTTCACCGCCCTGCGGGATATCGATCTGGATGTGCCGCGCTCGGAATTCGTCTGCTTTCTCGGACCGTCCGGCTGCGGCAAGACCACCTTGCTGCGGGCCATCGCCGGTCTGGAGCTGCAGAACGAGGGCACGATCGAAATCAATGGCGTCGATGTCTCCTTCGCCCCACCCGCCCAGCGGGATTTCGGTATCGTTTTCCAGTCCTACGCCCTGTTTCCGAACCTGACCGTCACGGCCAACGTGGCCTACGGTCTGGTCAACCAGCGCCGACCCAAGGCCGAAATCAGGGCGCGGGTGACCGAATTGCTGAATCTGGTCGGCATGCCCGAACAGGGTGACAAATATCCCGGCCAGCTGTCCGGCGGCCAGCAACAGCGGGTCGCGCTGGCCCGCGCCCTGGCCACCTCGCCGGGTCTGCTGCTGCTGGATGAACCGCTATCGGCCCTGGATGCCCGGGTACGGGTGCGGCTGCGCGAGGAAATCCGCGAACTGCAACGCCGCCTGGATGTGACCACGATCATGGTCACGC
>CAYMHN010000104.1:0-2681 GCA_964390235.1 uncultured Candidatus Competibacteraceae bacterium | reverse complement strand
TGATCAGGAAGAAGCCCTGACCATGGCGGACCGGATCGTGGTGATGAATCAGGGGGTGATTGAACAGATCGGCACGCCCGACGAGATCTATCGCAAGCCGCTCACCGTGTTCGTCGCCGATTTCGTCGGCAAGATGAGTTTCTTCCAGGGCCAGCTCACCGAACCCGGCAGGGTGGCCACTGCCGGCGTCGAACTGCTCTGCACGGACGATCGGGGTCTGCCGCCCGGCAGCTCCGTGTCGCTGGGCCTGCGTCCGGAAGAAGTCCGGGTACGCGGGGTGGAAACCACCGACACCAATGTCATCGAGGTTCGGGTCGACAGTCTGGCGTTCCTGGGCTCATTCTGCCGCGCCCGCCTGCTGCCGGCACAGTCCGGGACATCGATCATCGCCGACTTTTCCGCCAACTTGATGCGGGACATGGGGATTACCGAGGGCCAGACCCTGATCGTGGCGTTGCCGCCGGAATCCCTGCGGATCTTTCCCGGTGACACCTTCGAGACCATCGAGGCCGTCGCCGCATGAGCACCACCGCCGCCAGCGATGTACCGCTGAAAGCGTCGAGCTCCCGACGGGGCGGCTGGCTGCGCGAGGAGCGTGTCGCCAGCCTGCTGATCATCCTGTTGTGCGCCTTCCTGATCTTCGCGATTGCACTACCGCTGTGGGCGCTGCTGTCGAAGAGCTTTCTGAACGCGCGCGGCGAATTCGTCGGCCTGGCCAACTATGCCACCTATTTCGCCAACCCGACCCTGGTCGATTCGCTGTACAACAGCGTGTTCGTCGCGGTGGTCTCGACCCTGATCGTCATACCGCTGGCCTTCACCTACGCCTATGCGCTGACCCGTACCTGCCTGCCGTTCAAGGGGCTATTCTATGCCCTGGCACTGCTGCCGCTGTTCGCCCCGTCGCTGATGTCGGCCCTGTCGCTGGTCTACATCTTCGGCAATCAGGGTTTCCTGCGCCAGCTGTTGTTCGGGAACACCATCTACGGCCCGATCGGCATCATCATGGCCCAGGTCACGTATACCTTCCCCCATGCCATGATGATCCTGGTCACCGCGCTGTCGCTGTCGGACGGGCGCCTGTACGAAGCGGCCGCCGCGCTGGGCACTCCGAAACGGCGCATCTTCTGGACGGTGACACTGCCGGGGGTGCGCTATGGCCTGATCAGCACCTTCTTCGTGGTGTTCACCCTGGTGATCACGGATTTCGGAATTCCCAAGGTGATCGGTGGCCAGTTCAACGTGCTGGCCACCGATGCCTACCGGGCCGTGGTCGGCCAGCAGAATTTCGAGATGGGCGCAGTGGTCGGCATGATACTGCTGGCACCCGCCGTCCTCGCTTTCCTGGTGGATCGACTGGTCAACCGCCGCCAGGTGGCCCTGCTATCGGCCCGCGCCGTGCCCTATCAGCCAAGTCGGGCGCCATTGCGGGATTATGGCTTCATGGTGTACTGCCTGGTGGTCGGCCTGCTGGTGGCGGCCGCCCTGGGCGTGGCGGTCTGGGCCTCGTTCATCCGGTACTGGCCGTACAATCTGTCTTTCACGCTGAACAACTACAATTTCGGCAGATTCGAACCGCAGGGCTGGAATCCGTATTTCGTCTCGCTGCAGCTGGCGGCCCTGGCCTCGATCATCGGCACGGCGGTGATCTTCACCGGCGCCTACCTGATCGAGAAGACCAACGTCTCCCCGCTGGCCCGAGGGTTCGCGCATTTCCTGGCGATGCTGCCGGTCGCCGTGCCCGGTCTGGTGCTGGGCCTGGGCTATGTGTTCTTCTTCAATGCCAGCTGGAACCCGGCCAATATCCTCTACGCCACGCTGGCGATCCTGGTGATCAACACCATCGCGCATTTCTTCACCGTGTCGCACATCACCGCCCTGACCGCGCTCAAGCAGATCGACCGCGAATTCGAATCCGTGTCCGCCTCGCTGAAAGTGCCGTTCTGGCGCACCTTCCAGCGGGTGACGGTGCCGATCTGCATGCCCGCGATCCTGGATATCGCCGTGTACCTGTTCGTCAACGCCATGACCACGGTGTCGGCCCTGATCTTCCTCTATGGCGCCCGAACCAAAGTCGCCTCGATTTCCATCGTGCACATGGACGAGGCGGGGTTCATCGCGGCGGCGGCGGCCATGGCGACCATGATCGTAGTCACGGCGATAGGCGTGAAGGCGCTGCATCTGCTGCTCGACCGCTTCGTGCTGGGACACCTGCAAGCCTGGCGCCGGCGTTGAATTTTGAATTGACCGAACAGGAGAATCGATGACTATCCACTCCACGAACGACCGCATTGTCAGTGTCAACGACCGCAGTTACCACTGGCCGTCGGCACCCGTGGTCGTCATTTGTGTCGACGGCTCGGAGCCGGGCTATATCGAAGCGGCGATCGGAGCCGGCCTCGCCCCCAATCTCGCCCGGATCATGGCGCAGGGGACCAATCGGACTGCACAGTGTGTGGTCCCCAGTTTTACCAACCCCAACAATATTTCCATCATCACCGGGGCACCGCCCGCCGTTCATGGGATCGCCGGCAACTTTTTCTACGACACGGAAGCCGATCAGGAAATCATGATGAACGATGCGCGCTTCATGCGCGCCGATACGATCATGAAGGTGTTTCACGACGCCGGCGCCCGGGTGGCCGTGGTGACGGCCAAGGACAAGCTGCGCAAGCTGCTGG
>CAYMHN010000103.1:0-9350 GCA_964390235.1 uncultured Candidatus Competibacteraceae bacterium | reverse complement strand
CGCCTGCGCATGACTCATCGGCAGGTGGGTGAGGATGGTTTCCACCAGCTGGTCGCCGATCCGGTACAGCGGGTTGAGGCTGGTCAGCGGGTCCTGGAAGATCATGCCGATGCGCTTGCCGCGGATCTTGCGGATCCGTTCCGGAGATAGATTGTCGATGCGCTCGCCCTTGAGCCGGATCTCGCCGCCGGCGATGCGCCCGGGCGGCTCCAGCAGGCCGATCACGGCCTGGCCGGTGATCGATTTGCCGGCCCCGGATTCGCCGACCACGCCCAGTACCTCGCCGGGACCGATGTCGAAGGACACCCCGTCGATGGCGGTCAGCACGCCGTGCCGCTTGGGGAACTCGACCCGCAGGTCGCGGACCCTGAGTACCGGGGTACTATGATCGGCTTGGCTCATCGCAGTTTCGGGTTCAGCGCATCGCGCAGCCAGTCGCCTAGCAGGTTGACCGACAAGGCCAAGGCCAGCAGGGCGACCGAGGGGAATAGCAGAATCCACCACTCGCCGGAGAACAGGAAATCCTGACCGATGCGGATCAGCGTGCCCAGGCTGGGATTGGTCGGCGGCATCCCGACACCCAGAAAGGACAGGGTGGCCTCGGCGATGATGGCCAGAGCCAGGCCGATGGTGCCGATCACCAGCACCGGGCCGGTGACGTTGGGCAGCACGTGGCGGAACATGATCAAGGTGGAGGACTGGCCGATCAGCCGCGCCGCCTGGACATATTCCTTGTTGCGCTCAACCAGGGTGGCGCCGCGCACGGTGCGGGCGTACTGCACCCAGTCGGACAGGCCGATGGAGACGATCAGCACCCAGATCGCCATGGTCTCGCGATGCTCGGGCGGGATCAGCCCGCGGGCGATGCCGAAGATCAGCAGCGCGATCAGGATCGAGGGAAAGGTCAGCTGCACATCGGCGATGCGCATGATGATGGTATCCAGCCAGCCGCCGCGATACCCGGCGATCAGGCCCAGGGTCACCCCCAGCAGCATGGCGAACAGCACCGCCGAGATGCCGACGAACAGCGAGATGCGCGCGCCGTAGAGTATCGCCGAGAAAATGTCTCGGCCCTGGTCGTCGGTACCCAGCCAGTAGGTGTTGCCGGTGAAGGCATTGGGCTGCATCGGCGGGGTGAAGCCATCCATCAGGTTCAGCGTGGCCGGATTGAACGGCGTGTGCGGCGCCAGCCAAGGGGCGAGCACCGCACCGGCAAAGATGATCAGCACCACCAGGGCGGCGACCATGGTCACCGGCGAATGCCGGAACGACCAGGCGATGTCGGAATCCCGGATGCGCTGGAAACGCGAGGGCTCGATTGTCGCCATGCTCAGCCCCGGACCGATCGCTCGATCCGCGGGCGCGGATGGTCGGTGCCCTCATAAAGCTCCCAGGCCTGGGAAAGAATGGTCGATCCATATTCCGTGAATCCCAGCCCCGAATGACTGTACGTGGTCAGCTCCCCTAGCACTGGACCATTGTTCGATGCATACATGTCTATACGAATGTATTCACCAATATCTGAAGCCATGGTATCGGCAATGCCCAGCATCTCGTTCAGGCACACGGGTGGTTGAATCGGATCGTTTTCCTCTTCCTTCTTACGCATTCTGAAAGGTGCTGCAACCCAGTCACGAGAAAACCATGACTGCCTGCGGTGCAAAGGGTCTCGTGATACCGTGTTCCGGTCGTCAACCTGGATTATGCGCACCTTTCCTCCGAAAGCATGGAGTTTATAATCGAGCGGCACATACTCATAAGACTGTTCCGTTCCTTCTTGTACAATAAATTCCTCGACGATGAACTGAGAGCCTGGCTTGCGTTCAAGGTAATTTTCGAGTTTTTCTCTAATCATTTCCCTATTGCAAGGGAAACCATCGAAAAGATTGATACCGTGATGCATCAAAAACAGGCCTGCGCCGCTATCCGTATCCGGTTTCATCACATAACGGCTCGGGAAATCAAAGTTGTCGAATTCTTCCAGGTTATTTAATACATTGTATATTTTTGGCAAACGAACGCCAAATGATTCGGCATATTCTTTCATCAGTGATTTTGATGCAAAGTGACGTATCTTGAGAGGACATTTGCTCAGCAAATTGTCATGAGTTCTTTCTCGTAATCGAAGATTTAATTTGGAATTGTAGCGAAGCGGTTCCCGTTTACAGCAATTTTTATCGCCGCAGAGCTCAGGACCATATAGCGTCATCCATCTATCATCAAGACGTTCTTTGAAACTTGGCATCCTCCGGCTGCTTCGAGCATGTCGCTCTTCGAAGCCCAGATCACGGAAGAGCATGGAGGGCTTCCGTTCGATGAGCTTTCTGATTTTGGCGTGGCTGGAATTGTTATTGCCATTTATTATCTCGGATCTCAGTGCCTGGAAGTGTTTTTCATCTTTTTGTATGGAGGAAGAGCTTGGAATGTCTTCACTGACCCATGGCCTAGGATGATTAAAATGGAAGGGTAATGACATTGTACGAGAATCCGATACCCCGGATTCCGGAACTTCCAGTTTTACTTCATGCGACTTGCCGTCGAGAAATTCATCTGGTGGACGTAACCGAAATCCATGAACTCCCAGACCCAGACCAGACTCAAGGAGATCGAGACGAAAAATATTCGCTGTGCCTTGTACTGCCAATTTTCCATCGATGTACAGTTGCACCGAAGCATACCGATTTGAAGATGGAAGCGCCCAGCCGATAAGTCTCCCCAAGGTATCAACCGTATCCAGCCGAGCTAAAATTGGCGATGATTGTTCTTTCTCAACCTTGAGTTGAGGTGGATTGCTGTTTGGCTTGAATATGTTTAGCACGGCTAAAAAACGGTTTCTGAGGGAGACTATAGGTTCTGGTAGTGGAGGCGTCGGCGCCGATAAATGCGGTATCATGCTAATGCGGATATCATCGACAGGTAAAGGAGTGACAGTAAGTTCCTGAATAGGTGGTAACTCTGTAAAAACCGCTTCGCTCAAATGCACTGTCTTATGATATCGACCCAAAGTCAGAAAAAACCTGTATATTTGAACAGGATCATAACTCACCAATAGTTGAATTTCCTTATTGCGATCAATCAGGTATCCTTTCAGGTTGAATTTCTTTGCGGAAGCGAGTATGTCAGTAGTCTCCAAATGGGAGATTTCAATTAAAACAGTATCTGTGATCTTGGGTGGCATGGCTGGAGCACGAACGATGGTCACCGGCGAATGCCGGAACGACCAGGCGATGTCGGAATCCCGGATGCGCTGGAAGCGCGAGGGCTCGGAGGTCGCCATGCTCAGCCCCGGACCGGCCGCTCGACCCGCAGGCGCGGATCGACGGCGTAGTACAGCAGATCGACGATCAGATTGATCAGCACGAAGAATACCCCGATCAGCATCAGATAGGCCGCCATCACCGGAATGTCGACGAAACGCACCGCGTTGATGAACAGCAGGCCGACACCGGGCCACTGGAACACGGTCTCGGTGATGATGGCGAAGGCGACGATGGAGCCGAGTTGCAAGCCGGTGATGGTGATCACCGGTACCAGGGTGTTCTTGAGGGCATGGCCGAAATGCACCGAGCGATCGCTAAGGCCGCGGGCGCGGGCGAACTTGATGTAATCGGCGCGCAGCACTTCCAGCATTTCGGAGCGGACCAGGCGCATGATCAGGGTCATCTGGTACAGGCCCAGGGTGATGGCCGGCAGGATCAGCGATTTCAGGCCGGAGGTGGTCAGCAGGCCAGTGCGCCAGCCGCCCAGATCGATCACTTCGCCGCGGCCGAAGGAGGGCAGCCAGCCCAGTTCCACCGCGAACACCCAGATCAGCAGAATCCCGATCAGAAAGGTCGGCAGCGACACGCCGATCAGCGACAGCGTCATGACGGTGTTGGACAACCAGCCGTCACGGCGCAGCGCGGTATACACCCCCAGCCCGATGCCCAGCAGCAGGGCCATCAGCCCGGACACCAGGGCCAGCTCCAGGGTGGCCGGCAGGCGTTCGGCGATCACCTCGGCCACCGGCCGGCCCAGCCGGTAGGACACCCCCAGCTGGCCCTGCACCGCGCCGCTCAGAAACCGCCAGTACTGGACCACGACCGGCTGGTTCAGACCCAGCCGCTCCGTCAGTGCCGCGCGATCGGCCACGGTGGCCTCCTGGCCCACCATATTGGTGACCGGGTCGCCGACGAAGCGAAACAGGCTGAAGGCGATCAGGCCGACCACCAGCAACACGATGAAGGCCTGGAACAGCCGGCGGATGATGAAGGCGAGCATTCAGGGTGCTCTTCGGGGCGCGGCCGGAAGGCCGCGCCCCGCTTTGCCAGGAGGTTATTGCGAGAAGGTCATGAACTTCAGGTGCGGCTGGTTTTCCGGCTGCACTACGTACTCGATGTCGCTGCGTAGACCCCAGTCCAGCACTTGGTGGTGGATGGGCAGGTACAGCACCTGGCTCTGGACCTCGTCCCAGATCTCGGCGATGGTCCGGTTGCGGACTTCGGTATCGATCTCGGCCGACAGCGACTCGATCTTGGCGTCGATCTCGGGGTTGGAATAGCCGATGGCGTTCCAGGAACCGTAGCTGCCTTCACGGGTGTGGTACAGAAAGGTGAAGATGTACTCGGAATCGTAGGTCGGCACGCCCCAGCCCAGCAGGTAGAAATCGCTCTGGTCATTCTGGATCAGCGGAAAGTGCAGCGAGCGCGACTGGGCTTCCAGATTGATGCGGATGCCGATCTGACCGAGCATGCCCACGGCGGCCTGGCAGATGGCCTCGTCGTTGATGTAGCGATCGTTGGGGCAGTGCAGGGTGGTGGTGAAGCCATCCGCGTAACCGGCTTCGGCCATCAGGGCGCGGGCGCGGTCCATATCGACGGCCGGCAACTGGTCCAGCTCCTCGGTCCAGCCATTGACGAAGGGCGGCATGATGACCCCGGCCGGGACCGCCTGGCCGCGCATCACCACCTGCTTGATGGCGTCACGATTGATGGCCAGATGCATGGCCTGGCGCACGCGGAGGTCGGAAAACGGGTTGCCTTCCTTCTCGCTGACGTTGATCCCGAAGAAGATGGTGCGGTTTTCCGGGCCGGTGATCACCTTCAGATCGGAGCTGGCGCGGACCCGGTCCAGATCCTGGACCGGCAGGTCCTGGACGAAGTCCACCTCGCCCGACAGCAGGGCCGCGACCCGGGTGGCGGCCGACTGGATCGGGGTGTAGACGATTTCGGTCACTTCCAGCGGAAACTCGTCGTTGCCCCAGTAGTCCTCGTGGCGCGCGAGCACGGTACGGGTGTCCGGCTCGCGCGAGACGATGCGATAGGCCCCGGTGCCCATGGCGTTGCGGGCGGCGTAGCTTTCCTCGTTGGCGTTGAAGTCCTGCGGCGCTTCGACCCCGTTCTCGCGCGCCCAGGCCTCGTTCATGATGAACATATTGGTCAGATTATTGGGCAGCAGCGGGTTGGGGCCATCGGTGTGGATGTGCACGGTGTAGTCATCGACCTTGGTGACATCGGTCACCGAGGTCAGCAGGCCGCGCATGTCGGACGTCGGCATTCTGGCCCGTTGCAGCGAGAACACCACGTCATCGGCGGTCAGCTCGGTGCCGTTGTGGAACTTGACGCCTTCGCGGATCTTGAATTCCCAGATGGCTGGATCATCGGTCACATACCATTCGGTGGCCAGCAGCGGGATGATCTGGCCGGTCATGTCGCGCTGCATCAACGGTTCGTAGACATGGTGCGAGAAGGCGTGGGTCGGTCCTTCGTTCTGGGCATGCGGGTCCAGGGTCAGGGTATCCTGGGAGCGGGACCAGCGGATGGTGTTGGCATCGGCCGTGGCGGCCACCAGGCTGGTGGTCAGGACGACGGCGGTCAGGGTTAGCAGAGGTCTGTGCATGGTTATGGGTCTCCGTTCTCGATAGCGGTTGGTGGAAAACATACCAGAAGTCATAGCGGAAAGCGCATAAAATTCCAACCCTCATCCAGTTTCGGGAGGAAAATCGATGCACGATGAACACGGCGGTGGTCGGCTGATCGTCGATGCCTTGCAACTGCACGGTGTGGATCAGGTATTTCTGGTGCCCGGCGAGAGCTATCTGCCGGTGCTGGATGCCTTGCACGATACGCCCGCTATCCGGCTCACCGTATGCCGCCAGGAGGGCGGGGCGGCGATGATGGCCGAGGCCTGGGGCAAGCTGACCGGACGTCCGGGTGTCTGCCTGGTGACCCGCGGGCCGGGGGCGACCAACGCTTCGGCCGGGGTGCACGTGGCGTTCCAGGATTCGACCCCGATGATTCTGCTGATCGGTCAGGTCGGTCGCGACATGCAGGAGCGCGAGGCGTTCCAGGAGATCGACTACCGGCGCATGTTCGGCCAGCTGGCCAAGTGGGTGGCCCAGATCGACGAGCCCGCCCGGATCCCCGAGTTCCTGAGTCGGGCCTTCCACACCGCCACCGCCGGGCGGCCGGGGCCGGTGGTGCTGGCTCTGCCCGAGAACGTGCTCGGCGCCCGGGTCGCGGCCCCCGAGGTCCGACCCTTTCAGCCGGTCATCGGCTGGCCGGCGCCGACCCAGCTGGAGCAACTGCGCCAGCTGCTGGAGAGCGCCCGGCGACCTTTCCTGCTGATCGGCGGGCCGGGTTGGGATGCGACGACCGTCGAGCGACTGGTGGAATTCGCCGAACGCTGGCAACTGCCGGTCGGCACCGGTTTCCGGCGCCAGGACTGCTTTCCCAACGACCATCCCAACTATGCCGGCGATGTCGGTCTGGGCATCAATCCCGCCCTGCGGCGGCGCATCCGCGAAGCCGATCTGGTGCTGGCCCTGGGTGCCCGGCTGACCGAGTCCGAAACCGGCGGCTACACCTTGCTGGACTGTCCGCGGCCGGCCCAGCCGCTGGTCCATGTCTTCCCCGACCCGGAGGAACTGGGTCGAGTCTATCAGCCGACCCTGGCGATCAACGCGCCGGTCGCGGCGGTGGTCGAGGCCGTGCAGGCGCTGGCCCCTGTGGCGGAACCGGTCTGGAGGGACTGGACCGCCGCCGCGCGGGTCGACTATCTGCACTGGAGTACGCCTACCGTCACACCGGGCGAGGTGCAGATGGGCGAGATCGTGGCCTGGTTGCGCGAGCGCTTGCCGCCCGAGGCCATCATCACCAACGGCGCCGGCAACTACGCGATCTGGGTGCATCGTTTCTACCGCTATTGCCAGTACGGCACCGAGCTGGCCCCGCAGTCCGGCTCCATGGGTTACGGCCTGCCGGCCGCCATCGCCGCCGCCTTGCGCCATCCGGACCGACCCATCGTGTGCTTCGCCGGCGATGGTTGCTTTCTGATGACCGGCCAGGAGCTGGCCACGGCGGCGCAGTACGGCCTCAAGCTGGTGGTGCTGGTGATCAACAACGGCATGTACGGCACCATTCGCATGCACCAGGAACAGCGCTATCCGGGCCGGGTGGTCGGCACCGGGCTGCGCAACCCGGATTTCGCCGCCCTGGCCCGGGCCTACGGCGCTAGCGGCGAACGAATCGAGCGTACCGCCGACTTCGCGCCCGCCTTCGAGCGCGCCCTGGCCGCCAACGGACCGGCGCTGATCGAACTGGTGGTCGATCCCGAGGCGCTGACGCCGGGGCAGTCGCTGAGCCGGATGCGGGCAGGGGGAGACCTATCCCGGGCCGATGCCTGATCTCCTGTCGGGAGTATCCGTAGGATGTGGTGAGGAACGAACCGCATCATTCGCGATCGCGGATACCGCTTTTTCCTTCGTTCAGGCAGCCAGCCTCTCGGCATCGAACCGGCGAATCGCCCGGTAGGCCCCGGACAGCGAGCGGTCGCGGCTCTCGTCGCCCATGGCCAGACCTTCGGCATAGACGAACTCGACCTCGGTGATGCCGATGAAGGCCAGGAAGTCGCGCACATAAGCCGTTTGTGTGTCCTTGTCGGTCCCGGCATAGCGACCGCCGCGGGTGGCGAACACGACCGCGTTCTTGTCCCGCAGCAGGCCTTCGGGGCCGTTCGCGGTATAGCGGAAGGTGACGCCGGCGCGGGCGATGTGGTCGAAATAGGCCTTGAGTGTGGACGGTATGCCGAAGTTGTACATGGGCAGACCCAGCGCGATGGTGTCGGCCCGGCGCAATTCCTCGATCAGCGCGTCGGAGTAGGCAGCCATCGCTTGCTGATCGGTGTCCCGCTCCTCGGGGTCGGTCAGGAAGGCCTGGAAGCGCTCGGCGGTCAGATGCGGCACGGGTTCGGCCGCGAGATCACGCACCACGACCCGCCCGTTCGGGTTGCGCTCGCGCCAGGCGGTGACGAAATGCTGTGACAGTTGGCTGGAAGCACCTTCCTGACCGTTCAGGCTGGAATTCAGTTGCAGCAGGGTTTTCATGGGTTTGCTCCGATAGCGTGGTTTGGATGCGTCCAGTTTCCTATTTATTTTTTCAATAAAAAAGCGCAAAATACTGCGTAAAATAATCAGTAAAATAGATATATGATATCCAATCCTCGGATTTCACTGGATCAGTGGCGGGCCCTGGTCGCCGTGGTGGAGGCGGGGGGCTATGCGCGGGCCGCCGAGGCGCTGAACAAGAGCCAGTCGGCCGTCACCTACGCGGTCCAGAAACTGGAAAATCTGCTGGGCGTCGAGGTGTTCGAAATCCAGGGCCGCAAGGCCGAGTTGACCGCGACCGGGCATCTGCTGTATCGCCGTGCCAAGCTACTGCTGGACGAGGCCGGCAGTCTGGAGCGGGCCGCTCGCACCCTGTCGGCGGGCTGGGAGGCGGAGATCACCCTGTCGATGGAAGTGGTCTTTCCGGTCTGGCTGATCCTGCGCTGCCTGGACCGCTTCGGCGCCGATGCCCCGCATACGCGCATCGAACTCATCGAGTCCGTGCGCCTCGGTGGGCCGGAAACACTGATCACGGGGCAGGCGGATCTGGCGATCATCAACCATGTTCCGCCTGGCTTTCTCGGCGAGAGCCTGATGCGCTTGAGGTTCATTCCGGTGGCGCATCCGGACCATCTCTTGCACCGCCTCGACCGGCCGCTGGGTCTGGAAGACCTCCGTGGTCACCGGCACCTGGTGGTGCGTGAAACCGGCTCGCGGCGCGATTCGTCGCCCGCGCTGGAAGCACCGCGGCGCTGGACGGTCAGCAATATGAGCACGTCGATCGGCGCGGCCTGCCGCGGTTACGGGTTTGCCTGGTTCCCGGAAGACAAGATCCGCGCCGAACTGCGAGACGGGTCGTTGAAACGGCTGCCGATGAAGGAAGGCGGTGAGCGCTACGCCGAACTCTATCTGGTGCTGGCCGACCGCGACGCGGCGGGGCCCGGCGTGCTGCGGCTGGCGGAGATCATCCGCGAGGAGGTCGCGCGCG
>CAYMHN010000102.1:0-9366 GCA_964390235.1 uncultured Candidatus Competibacteraceae bacterium | reverse complement strand
AACAGCTTTACGAGCTGGAAATCGCCTTCCAGCAGATCCCGCCGGGCGAGATCCCGCAACCCTGGCTGGTCGACCGGCTGTTCCGCAATCTGCTGGTGGATCTGACCGGCAACACCCACCGGGCCGAGTTCTGCATCGACAAGCTGTATTCGCCGGACGGTCCGGCCGGACGCCAGGGTCTGGTCGAATTCCGCGCCTTCGAGATGCCGCCACATGCCCGCATGAGTCTGGTCCAGATGCTGCTGCTGCGGGCCCTGGTGGCGCGCTTCTGGGAACAGCCCTATGTGCATCCCCTGGTGCGCTGGGGCACCGAACTGCACGACCGTTTCATGCTGCCGCATTATCTGTGGGCCGACCTCAGGGACGTGGTGGACGAGTTGAACACGGCCGGCTATCCGTTCCAGCTCGATTGGTTCGCCCCGTTTCTGGAGTTCCGCCTGCCCTGCTACGGTGAACTGCAACTGGGCGATATCCGGTTGGAGCTGCGCGCCGCCATCGAACCCTGGCATGTGCTGGGCGAGGAAGCCAGCCAGCAGGGCACCGCCCGCTATGTGGATTCCTCGGTGGAGCGCTTGCAGGTCAAGATCGGCGGACTCACCGAGGGCCGCCACCTGCTGGCCTGCAATAGCCGCCGGGTACCGCTGCGGGCGACCGGCGCCCGCGGGGAGTTCGTGGCCGGGGTGCGCTACCGGGCCTGGCAGCCGCCGACGGCCCTGCACCCCACCATCGGCGTCCACTCACCGCTGGTGTTCGACCTCATCGATACCTGGAACGGCCGCGCCATCGGCGGCTGCACCTACCGGGTGGTGCATCCGGGCGGGCGCAGCTACGAGGCCTTCCCGGTCAACGCCTACGCTGCCGAATCCCGCCGCCACAGCCGCTTCCAGGCCTGGGGGCATACCCCCGGCAGGGTTACCCCGCCCCCCTGGCTGGCCCCCTTGGCACGCTTCTATCCCGGCGGCACGCCTCCCGGCCCCATGGCCCCCCCAGCCGAGGAACCGGCGGGTGAATACCCCCATACCCTGGATCTGCGGCGAGGGGTAAAGAGCCTCGGACTGTAGAATGAATGCCTCAACCATCGGAGGCCCCCATGAAATGGGAAGAACGTATTGAAATCAATTACAAACCCGCGCAAGGCTTCGGCGTCCAACGACGCCAGGTAGGCTTCATCGAGCTGGCGCAGGCTATGATCGCTCAGGTGCATCGGGGCGAGATTCGCGCTTCGGTCACATGCCGCTCAGTGTCCCACACCAACCCGGCCAGGGGAAGTTCGAAACCGGGGGGGACTGAACGGTTACGTCATTCCACTGCCTCCAATTGATGTTCGGATTCGATATAAAAAATTGATTGCTCGGGTTGATGCGACGTTGGAAAATCACAAAAAACATTGGCAGTCGAGTGATTTGTTATTGGAATCCCTGACCCACCGAGCCTTCCGCGGCGAACTCACCCCTGTCGTCGCCGAGCAACTGTTGACCGAAGCACTCTGACCATCCGTGCTGTCGAAACTGAATTCGGTAAGGAGCACAACATGAACGCCGACAACACCCTGAATCTACTGGAACGCATCACCATCGAACCCGGCAAGTGCGGCGGCCGGCCCTGCATCCGTGGCAAGCGGCTGCGGGTGACCGACATTCTGAGTCTGCTCAGCGCCGGGGCCAGCTTCGAGGAGATCCTCGAAGACTATCCGTTCCTGGAGCGTGACGACATCTACGCGGCGCTGGAATACGCCGCCCGCCAGACCGATCACGTGGTGCTGCGGGTGGCGTGAAATTCCTCGTCGATAACCAGCTCCCGGCGGCCCTGGCGCGGCATCTGAGCGCGCAAGGGCTGACCGCCATGCACGTTCTCGACTGCGGACTCGACGAAGCCGACGACATCACCATCTGGCGGTTCGCAACCGACCAAGGATGGGCCATCATCAGCAAGGACGAGGATTTCTTTCACCTAGCCGATCAGCCACAAGCCACCGTCCAAGTGATCTGGGTACGTCTGGGTAACTGCCGCAAGACGACCTTGCTCGCAACCTTCGATGCGCTGTTCCCCCGGATTCTGGGCGCCCTGAACGCCGGCCGCCGCGTGGTGGAAGTCCGATGAGTTCCAACTTCGACTTCCTCACCGACGACTGAGCGGTGTTCGCTGAAGACGCCCGCCAGACCGAACAGCACGCCCCGCGTACCTGCGCCTTGAGCCGCGACCACCGACGGTACGAATCCCGACCGGATGGAGATATTTCAGCTGGAATGACAGGTCGCGCTGTGGTGGAATTCGCGCGAGACGATTTTCGGGTGCATTATATTCGGACCGCGATGTGTCCTATTCCGCCAGGCGAATCACCACCGCCTTGAGCCCTTCCGCCACCCGCGCCATGCGCTCGAAGTCGAGCCGTTCCGGCGTGTCGCCCGGGCTGTGATAATGCGGATCGCGAAACGGCAGGGTGTCGGTGACCAGAAAGGCCGGGTAGCCGTGTCGCCAGAAGGACCAGTGATCGGACCAGCCCACGCCGGGGATGAATCCCGGCAGCGCCGCGCCCTCGGAAGGGAGGGTGGCCTGTCCGCGAAACGCGCCCAGTGCCCGGCGCAGCAGCCCGGCGTCACGGAAACGGGTGACGAAGCCGATGAAACTGCCGGCATCCGGATACAGCAACCCGAGCCCGGGCGCCGGGTAATGCTGGCTGCCCGATGCATCGCTGAAATAGCCCAGCCCGTCCAGGGCCATCATGGCGCTGATCCGCTCGCCCTGCTCCCGGCTCTGGCGGGCGTAGGCATGACTGCCCATGTCCGGGGTGAGATAGAACGGCGGTTCCTCGTTGGCGAAGGCCACGAAGCGGACGGTGCGCGGCCGGGGCCGGTCGGCGAATGCTTCCGCCAGGGCCAGCAGCACGGCGACGCCGGAGGCGTTGTCGTTGGCACCGGGGGAGCCGGGCACGGTGTCATAGTGGGCACCAATGACGACGATCTCGTCGGGGCGCTCGGTGCCCGGCAATTCGGCGACCAGATTGTCGGCGGTCCGGCCGGCATGGCGGCTCATTCCGGTGCTGCTCAGCCGGTAACTGCGCCGCTGCGGGCGGTAACCCGCCGCCCGCATGCGCGCTTCGATCCAGGCCGCAGCCTCGTCCAGCGAGCCTGCGCGATGCATATTGCGCTCGCCTATCCCCTCGGCAAGCGCCCGGACATCAGCCTCCAGACTCACGGCCAGCGCACGCTCCGAGACCGTCGGCTCGGGCAGCGGGGGACGGGCGCTCGATCCCGGCATGGCCAGCATCCACACTCCGGTCAGGGCCAGCAGCAGGAGCAGGCTGATTCGGACCAGCCATCTGGTGCGATAATCGGGCATAGTGCCAGGAGACTCGAACTTTTCATGCCGCTTCTGGAGGAATCGATGCCACGAAAACCCAGTCGATCTGAGCGGGTGAACGGACGGCAGGGATAAATGCCTGAAATCATGGCGCGCCCGGCAGGATTCGAACCTGCGACCCCTGCCTCGGAGGGCATTTTTACTGCAACACCCTGCAACGATAGTCTACCGCTAAGCAACTGATTAAGCTTACCATTCGCCCCGATACCATTGCATGGTGTTGCACAAGCCGTGCAGTGAATTGCACGCCGTTTGCAGTAAATATGCAGTAAATCGAGGGCGCATCATGAAGGCCAAGCTGACCGAGAAGCTCATCCGCACCCTGGAACCGACCGCCAAGCTGTTCAAGGTTTGGGACACCGAACAGGCCGGTCTGTTCGTTCGGGTCATGCCATCCGGGACCAAAACCTTTGCCGTGTTCGTCCGGGCCGATGGCCGGGGCACCGACTACACCATCGGCAAATGGGGCGCCCTGACCCTGGCTCAAGCCCGCGAACAGGCCAAGGCGGCGCTGGGCAAGGTAGCGACCGGGACCGATCCGCAACAGGAGAAGAAAGCCGCCAAGGCCGCCCGTGAGCAGGCCAAGCGCGATGCCGACCGGGCGCGCAAGGCCACTCTGGGGGTTTATCTGGACGAAACCTATGGCCCGTGGGTCATACGCCACCGCAAGGCCGGGGCGGCGACCCTGGCAAGGCTGAATGCCTGCTTCGGGGCATGGCGTGACAAGCCTATGACCGACATAAACCCCTGGCTGATGGAACGCTGGAAGTCCGACCGCCTCAAGGCCGGGCGCAAGCCGGCGACCATCAACCGGGACATCGTGGCCTTGAAGGCGGCGCTGGCGCTGGCGGTCGAGTGGGACATCCTGGACGCTCATCCCATGGGGCGCAAGGTCAAGCCCTTGAAGCTCGATTCCAAGGGCAAGGTCCGCTATCTGACCGAGGCCGAGGAAACGCGCCTCAGACGCGCTCTGAGCGACCGTGAGACCCGCATCCGCACCGAACGCGCCAGCGGCAACCGATGGCGTGCCGAACGTGGTCATGAGCTACTGGCGGACCTGTCCGGGCTGGCCTATGTGGACCATCTACGCCCTATCGTGCTGCTGGCCATGAATACCGGGCTGCGGCGCGGTGAGTTGTTCAATCTGCGCTGGCACGACATCAACTTTCAGACCCGGACCTTGACCGTTCAAGGGGGCGGCGCCAAGTCCGGTCAGACCCGGCATGTACCGCTGAACGATGAAGCACGCGACGTGCTGACCCGATGGAAGCAGCGGGCTGAAGATGCAGCCGGCCGCGCGGCGGACCGTGACGAACGGGACATCAGCAACCATTACGTGTTTCCCGCTGCCGACGGGGGCAGGCTGACCGACATCAAGAAAGCGTTCGGCAAGCTGCTGGACGATGCCGAGATTCAAGACTTCCGGTTTCATGACTTGCGCCATCATTTTGCCAACCGCTTGGTCATGGCCGGCGTGGACTTGAACACGGTCCGGGATTTGCTGGGCCATGCGGACTTGAATATGACCTTGCGCTATGCTCATCTGGCACCGGAGCACAAGGCCGCCGCCGTGGCGTTGCTGAACCGCGCTGCTTCCTGATACCGACGAGGAGGGCGACATGCTGACCATCGAGTTCGACCGTGAAGAGGACGGGCGCTGGATGGCCGAAGTACCGGAGCTACCCGGTGAACACGATCAGCCGGTCGCGGGGCCAACCGATTACCCACAACTCCGGCCTGATTTGTTAGGGTATTGATTTTACTGACCGACAGCTAGACCATTTTCTGCAAGGTATAATCTCTTGCGGACTGCTGTCTGTCGGTTCCTGCCCGGTCTCCTTTCACCGATCGAATCGGGGACCGAACCATGCCGATCCGCAAACGGAAACACTCGACTTTGCCCGACGCCCGTGGGCTTTCGTCCACGCCCGCTGCCGCATATCTGGGATGCAGCACTTCGAGCCTCAACCATAGCCGACTCACCGGTGAACTTCTGGGGGTACCCGCCCCGCCGTTCGTGCGGGCTGGTCGCACCGTGCTGTATTTGCGCGATGATCCGGATACGTGGTTGGAGAGCCTACCGCGCCATCGGCACGTTGCCGATGAAGCTGCGGGGAAACGGAGGTGAATCGCCCCGGTGCCGGTGACGGCCGGCAAACCGGGGTCAGGGTGAGCGGGATTCACAACAATTCTACGCCGTTGTCCGCCCATCTCGAAAGTTTGGCCGAACTTTCAACTGTCTCACAGTTCGCCAATTACCTGTTCTGGCGAGCCAGGACAGCGGGCATGCAGCGCCACCTTCTGGATCATGTGCCCGTGCATATCCGACAGCGGGTATGGATCGAGGTACTCATGCGCCACCGCCACCAACAGACAGGGGGCTGGTGACATGTCCCGCAACAACTCGCCCCGACGCATGCAGATGCAGGATTATTTCGCGATGTTACCCGTCCCGGTCCTACAGTCCTTTGCCTGTCGCGATATGAGCGGTGGTGAATGGACCACGCTGGCAATGTTGGCCGGTCAGTATCGCGGTCGCAATAACGGGCGTCTGGACGCTACCGAGAGGACATGCCGACAGCATGGGCTATCCCGTCGAACCGCCGCTTGGGCATTACCCAGGCTGACCGGACGCGGCCTGATCCAGAAAACCCACCAAGGCGGCAAGCGGCCACTGGGACCGACGCTATGGGCGATCACATGGCAGCCGATCGACGCGGTTGACGGCCGCGACCTGTTAATACCACGAGAAGCCCCGAACACTTGGCAGCGGTATCGACCATCCGCAGAAAATTCCATCAACGGAGCAATTCATTGCGCACGTACGGCGCAACCCATTGCACCGTTAGGCTCCGAAACGGAGCAACCCTTTGCTCACGTAACCCGAAATAACGGAGCAATCCGTTGCTCACCCTCTAGAAATCTCGGCGGGTCTCCCGGTGCGCAGGTACCGGCCCGCCGTCCTGGGCCTGCATCCACCACCAAGGTATGGACAAAACCCGCATGGCTGGTGATCCCCCGCGCTGGTCCTGGTGCCTAACGTGCTGGTCTTGATCGATGAAAGTGGCGATCCGGGCTTCAAGGTCGCCAGAGGCTCAAGCCCGGTCTTCGTGGTTGCCATGGTGATCTTCGATGACTTTGAAGAGGCCGAACGAACCAGCGCCACCATCGGGCAGCTACGCCAGCAGTTGCGCGTCAAGCCCGAGTTCAAGTTCAACAAGTGCCATGGCCGGGTTCGGGACGGGTTCTTTCAGGGTATCGCCCGGCATCGGTTCCAGGTTCGCGCACTGGTGGTGGTCAAGGATCGGATTGACAGTCAACGGCTACGCACCGAAACGGGTCAGTTCTATCACTTCTTCGTGCAGATGCTGCTCAAGCACGATGATGGCCTGCTGACCGGCGCGAGGATCAAGATCGATGGCAGTGGCGACCGGCAGTTCAAGCAGGAACTGCAAACCTGTCTGCGCCACCAGCTGGGCGAGCGCATGAGCGATTTCAAGTTCGCCGATTCGCGCCGCGACAATCTGGTGCAACTGGCGGACATGAGTGCCGGCGCCATCGCCCGGTCTTACAATCCGGAGCGCAAGGACGCCACGCGCTGGCGTGACATGCTTGCACAGTTCGGCAAGATCGGGGATATCCAGGAATTCAGATAAAAGGATCGCCCCCACGGCCTAGCCGTCCGACCGGACGGCACGCGCACCCTACGGTGACAGTTCGGCGCGTGGGGACTGGGTGTTTATATAATTGGGGCTGTGGAGGCTCGTGTCAAGATGGACCGGTGAAAAGTTCGACTCGCCCGGTGATCAGCCATGATGAGTCGGTTTGTATCACGGCGGCAACTGTGCAATTTTTAACGCCCGCATGTGTCATATCATGTGATTCGTTTGATATGACATCGATCCGCCGGCACAATACCCCGAGCAACCACCGGAAACCGCCCATGGCCGACAGCCTTGACTCACCCTTTGCAGCGATCCCCCGAGTGATCGAACACAAGGCAGGCGAACCGGTGCGGATTGAACGCAATCCGGTGAACCTTCCCCGTGGCCGGGAAGCAGTCACTGTTAATACAGGCTGAAAACAGACCATGGCGACGTTTCAGCCAGGCCGCAGCGGCAACCCGAAGGGCCGACCCAAGGGTTCCCGGAACAAGCTCGGTGAAGCGTTCCTGGCGGAGATGCTGGCTACTTGGGAACAACACGGCAAGGCGGCGCTGGAGCGGGTGGCGACCGAACACCCGGTGACGTTCGTCCGGATGGCGGCCTCGTTGCTGCCCCGACAGATCGAGCATGAGCCTTCCATCCTGGATGAACTGCAAGCCTTGTCGCTGGACGAGTTGCAAGTCAGGTTGCAGAAAATTCGCGCCGGGCGGGAGACGTGGCGGCGGAAGTCGGAGCATTGAGGGTTACACCATGAACAAGCGGTTGGACCGATGGGAATCCTGACTACTGGAGCATCTGGAACGCGAACCGGCGTTCGATCCGATCGACGAGGCTTCCAACCGGGCGGTGCACAGTCTCGCGCGCAAGGGGCTGGCCGACGTGCACTGGATATGGGACAAGGACAAGCGCGGGCGGCGCACCCTCGAAGGCAAGGCGCGCGCCTTGGCGAATCTGCACCAGTACCGCACGAAGACAGGCTTATTCGCCTGATGATTTCGATAGAATCCGCAGCGGCTGAGCATAGCCGGCATGCAGGCCCTGGGGCGCGGCCTGAGCGACTGGAACCGCCAGGATGCTCACGCGATGCTGACCAGCGCCAACCGCTGCTTCGCGACCATCGCCAAGCTGGTGGAAGCCTCGACCCGGCGCCGCAACGGAGGGACGCAGCAGGTGGTGGTCAAGCATGTCCAAGTCAGCGACGGCGGCCGAGCGGTGATCGGTTCGGTACATACCACCGGGGGGATGATGAAAGGTGAACACAAGCCCATGCACCCTGCCCCGGACTGCTGGTGGCAGGGGTTGGCGATAGCCCGACGGTCACCGCGCTGCGGTGCGCGGACCCGGTCCGGTGATTCCTGCCGCAACCCGGCGATGGCCAACGGTCGGTGCCGAATGCACGGCGGCAAGTCATCGGGGGCACCGAGAGGTGTCGGCAACGGCAATTTCCGGCATGGGGGTTACACACGGGAAGCGGTGGCCGAGCGACGGCGGATTCAGCGGCTGCTGCGGGAGGCGCGGTGGTTGCTACACAGCATAGGGTGAGCGAGTCATTTTTTCCAAGACTCTGCCGACAGCGGCAACTCGTTGAGTTCGGCGCGGGCTTCGCGCCAAGCGGGGTAATGTTCGTTTAGAAGGCCGACAAACCGGTCGCTGTGTGTCGGCTCCAGCAAGTGCGCCATTTCGTGAACGATGACGTATTCCAGAAGGTCTTTCGGCTTCTTCACCAGTTCCGTGTTGAGACGGATGTGTCCCGCTTGGTGATTGCAGCTTCCCCACTTGGTTTTCATTCGTTGCAGGAAGTATCCGGCGACCTTCACCTTCAGCTTGGGCTCCCACTTGCTGATGAGCGAAGGAACCACCTCGTGAAGCAGGGATTTGTGCCACTCGTGGATAATCTCCGCGCGCTTCGCCTGGTCGCTGCCCGGCCGGACGGTGAGGGTAATGCGTTTGTGATCGAGCACGACCCGGGGTTTGGTGTCTCGCTCAACGATGGTCAGGAGGTGGCGGCGCCCCCAAAGGTGGTGACTTTCGCGCTCGACGAACAGCCGGGGCGTCTCCCGTGCCTGGTTGCGCAGCTTCGCCTGCTGCTCGCGTATCCAACTCATTTTCGAGACCGCGTAGGCACGGGCGACCTCCAGACGTGTTCCACCGGGTGCGACCAGCGTCACGCGGCCTTCCGGTGGATGCACGGAAAGGTGGACGTTCTTGATGGCCTTGCGCGTGACGGAGATGGTGATCTCGCCGAGCCGGATCGTCTCGCTCATCCGTACCCCGGCTGGTTCTTGACGAGTTCGAAGAGGGCCAGCGTCGCCTCGCGGTCGCGGTCGAGCAGCGGGAAGAG
>CAYMHN010000101.1:0-9408 GCA_964390235.1 uncultured Candidatus Competibacteraceae bacterium | reverse complement strand
GCGCCGAGCCAGGACCACGGTGGCGGGCGTGGAGGTCCGGGCGCTGCTCGATCGGGGTCTCGCGGGCGAGGCACTGGCCGAGGCGCTGCGTCGCGAGCGGATCGCGGCGCTCAAGGTGCTGGCCTAATCGCGCGCGTATTCGAAGGAGTCGTAGAACAGCTGCTCGTCGGGCAGACCGCGGGCGGCGAAATCCCGCCTGGCGGCCTCGATCATGGCCGGCGGGCCGCTCATGTAGACTTCGTGTTCGCTCAGATCGGGATGATCCTCGGCCACCGCCGTGTGCACCAGGCCGGTGCGGTCGGTCCAGCCGTCTTCCGGTCGCGGTTCCGACAGCACCGGGATGTAGTGGAAATTCGAGTGTTGCGCGGCCCAGCCGCGGGGCAGTTCGTCGAGATACAGATCCCGGCGCGCGCGGGCGCCCCAGTACAGCTGTACGGGGCGCTGGAGGTCGTGATGGAAGGCGTCTTCCAGCATGGCCTTGAGCGGCGCGAAACCGGTGCCGCCGCCGATCATGACGATGGGCCGGTCCGACTCCCGGCGCAGAACGAACGTCCCCAGCGGTCCCTGGAAGCGCAGGATGGCCTTTTCCTGCATGCTGTTGAACACCAGCCCGGAGAAGTGCCCGCCGGGCACGTGGCGGATATGCAGTTCCAGGTGTTCGTCGGCGTGCGGGGCATTGGCCAGCGAGAAGCTGCGCCGGCGGCCGTCGCGCAGCAGCAGGTCGATGTACTGGCCGGCCAGGTATTGCATGCGTTCGTGGGCCGGCAAGCGCAGGTCGAGCTGCATCACGTCCGGGGCCAGCTTGCGCAGGCGGATCACCCGGCAGGGCAGGATGCGGATCTGCAAGTCGGCGGCGGCGTCGATCTCGCGCACCTCGATCACCAGATCGCTGGCGGCCCGGGCCTGGCAGAACAGCGCCTTGCCGGCGGTCTGTTCCCGCTCGCTCAGCGCCGGCGGACGCTGGCCGTCCGGATAGACCACCTCGCCCTCCAGCACCATGCCCAGGCAGGACCCGCAAGTACCCCCGCGACAGCTGTAGGGAATCACATGGCCGCTGCGCAGCGCCGCTTCCAGCACGGTTTCCCGCGCCTCGGCGGTGATGGTTTCATCCTTGGGCTTGAGGGTGATCCGGTGGCTCATAACGAATCGTCAAATCCCTCGGTACCTTCCAGTTTGAGAAGTTTTCTGTCGAAGGTCAGCAGCGGACAACCCTGCCGCCGACTGTCAACCCAAATCATGGCGTCGGAGAATTCGACACCCGTGTCGCGGTACAGATTCAAGGCCTGCTCGAACGCGCCCGGATTTTCAATGACGAAGGCCTGATTGTTCAGCAAGTGCTCCAGCACCTCGATGATCTGCTCTTTCGGAAAATCGAAGAGGCTTTTCAGCACCCAGACGGTTTCCACCAGCACGATCCGACCCACGTGGATGGACCGATGCGCTCGAACCTTGCGCCGGGCCTGTTCAACCTGGTTGTGATCGCTGTCGTCATCGACGAAGACGCGTACCAATACATTGGTATCGACACTGATCATCGGGAGCGAGGGAGGGTCTTCCGGTACCGGGTTACGGCCTCGTTCATGGACGCCTGATCCAGGTCATCCCGAGCTACCGGTTTACTGGCCTTGAGCAGACCGAATGCCGCACTCACCTCGTCCAGTACCGGGACTAGTTTGACGGCATCGCCTTCCAGTCGAAAAGCCACTTTTCCACCGGCCTTCAATCCCAGCACCTTACGCATGCGTGCGGGGATGGTGACCTGACCTTTGCTGGAAATGCTGGAATATTCCATGGAATGCTGCTTTGGTTTTACATCAAGCATAAAGTTTTACGATAGTAGCACAAACGCTCAATCCAGCCCCAGTTCCGGCCACAGCGCATCGACCCGCTGCTTGACATCCTCGCTCATGCGGATCGGCCGGCCCCATTCGCGGGAGGTTTCACCTGGCCACTTGTTGGTGGCATCCAGGCCCATCTTGGAACCCAGACCGGCCACCGGCGAGGCGAAATCCAGGTAATCGATCGGGGTGTTCTCGACCATGACCGTGTCGCGGGCCGGGTCCATGCGGGTGGTGATGGCCCAGATCACGTCCCGCCAGTCGCGGGTGTCGATATCATCATCGACCACGATGACGAACTTGGTATACATGAACTGGCGCAGAAAGCTCCACACCCCCATCATTACCCGCTTGGCGTGGCCGGGGTACTGTTTTTTCATGCTGACCACGGCCAACCGGTAGGAGCAGCCTTCGGGCGGCAGGTAGAAATCGACGATCTCCGGGAACTGCTTTTGCAGAATCGGCACGAACACCTCGTTCAGCGCCACCCCGAGGATGGCCGGTTCGTCCGGTGGACGACCGGTATAGGTGCTGTGGTAGATCGGCTCGGGGCGGTGGGTGATGCGTTCGACGGTGAACACCGGGAACTGCTCGACCTCGTTGTAATAACCGGTGTGGTCGCCGAACGGGCCTTCCGGCGCGGTCTCGTCGGGGTGGATCACGCCCTCCAGCACGAACTCGGCGCTGGCCGGGACTTGCAGCTCCGAGCCCAGACACTGGGCCAGCTCGGTGCGCGAGCCTCTGAGCAGACCGGCGAAAGCGTATTCCGACAGGGTGTCCGGCACCGGTGTCACCGCCCCCAGTATGGTCGCCGGATCGGCGCCCAGGGCCACGGCGATGGGGAACGGTTCACCCGGCCGGGCCAGCCGCCAGTCGCGGAAATCCAGCGCGCCGCCACGATGCGACAGCCAGCGCATGATCAGCTGGTTTCTGCCGATCAGCTGCTGGCGGTAAATGCCCAGGTTCTGGCGGCTTTTCTCCGTCCCGCGGGTGACCACCAGACCCCAGGTCAGCAGCGGTCCGGCGTCTTCCGGCCAGCAGGTCTGGATCGGCAGCCGGTACAGATCCACCGCCGTGCCTTCCAGCATCTGTTCCTGACAGGCCGGCCGGCTGACCTTCTTCGGCGCCATGTCCAGCACCTTCTTGAAGATCGGCAGCTTCTGCCAGGCATCCTTCATGCCCTTGGGTGGGTCGGGTTGCTTGAGAAAGGCCAGCAGCTTGCCGATCTCGCGTAGCGCGGCTACCGAGTCCGCCCCCATGCCCAGCGCCACCCGTTCCGGCGTGCCGAACAGATTGGCCAGCACCGGGATATCGAAGCCCTTGGGGTTCTCGAACAGCAGGGCCGGACCGCCGGCGCGCAGCACGCGGTCGCCGATCTCGGTCATTTCCAGACGCGGGTCGACTTCCGTCCGGATGCGTCGGAGCCGGCCGGTCTGTTCCAGTTGGGCGATGAAATCGCGCAGGTCTTTGTAGTGCATGATTCCAGGGGGTTCATTCGTTGACGATTTCAGCGAAATTCAGAATCGCTATCGGCGGATAGAAGCGCAATTCTCGTGCTGTCTTCAGATTGACCAGGTAGGAAAAGCGCTTGAGGGTGTCGAAGGGGATATCGGCAGGGTCCATGCCATGGGAGAGAATCTGTTCGGCCTTGTAGCCGCAATACTGACCCACGTTGTAGTAATTGCTGATCAGCCCGGCCAGCGCCTCGCCCTCCCGGACGTATACCTCCGACGAAACGAAGGTCGGAAGACCGTGCTTGCGCGCCTCCGCGGTCACCAGTGCACGATGGACCGCCAGAAAGGAATCCGGCCCCAGATACAGGAAATCGGGCCTGGTTTCGGCAATCCGGGCAATCAGGTCCGCGAGTGCGTCGGCTTGCGGGGTGCCGTTGTCATCGAGGGGCACGGGCCATTCGCTCAAGGCGAAGCCGAAATCATCCTGTTCCGCAAACTGCCGGAGTTCATGCACTGTGCTGACCGGGCTTGCTTCCGTCGGATTGTACAGCACGGCCAGATGCTCGATGTCGGCGTAAAGGCTCATCGCCCGCAGCTGGGTCTCGACCGGCGCGACATGCGATACCCCGGTGAAGTTTCGTCCTGAACTCGTCCAGCTGTCGGAAATCCCGGCTACCACGGGGTCCGCGACCATACAGGTCACAACCGGACGGTCAGTGACGTGATGGACGGGATCGACGGTATCCTTGGTGCCGACAATCCCCTGCGCAGCGGCCATGCTCCAAGTGTAGACGAGGTCGGGTTGCAGTTCGGCGATCTCGTCGACGAAAATTCGCAGCCGGTCGGGATCGCGATCGGCATCGCGGACCAGAAATTCCGCCGCTAACCCGGCTTGCTCGAAATAATCCCGGAAACCGAGATCCGTCGAGGTCTCGCCCCGCCACTGGATCATGTAAACCAGGGGTTTGCCGCGTTCCGCCAGCGGCGTTGCAAGTACCTGATGGGAGAAGGACATGGCCAGCAGGGCCAGTCCCGTCACCAGGCTATGACCGGGTTTGAAACACATCAGAGAGTACTCCATTCGCATGCGCCATGGCCCTAGAGCAAGGCGGACAGTGATTCGGACGGGGCATAATCCACCAGAAGCCGCTCCCCGGCAATGACCAGATCGTATCCCCAGTACCCGTTCGCAAGCAGCTCTTTCTGATACCTGATATCTTCCAGGGCGACACGTTCCCCGCCGATACCCGACTTGAGCCCGGGATCCAATACCGCCCGACAGCCGTCACGATGGATCAGAAAGCGCTCCACGCCACCATACTTGATGAGGAAATGCTTGATGAAAAAACCGGCTGTCAAGTGATTGCGCAGGCTGTAGCTGTTGAGTGGCGAGACCGTGCCGAACAACTGATTATAGCCGGCCGCGATGGCGTATTCGGCCCGCAGGGCATTCATGCGACGATGGAGTCGGTTGCCTCGGTAGCGCGGATGGACCGCCGACCCGTCGTAATTGGCCGTGCGTAACAGCCGGTTTCCCCGGAAGCCGAGATCGAGTCCGAGGTTATCGCTGTCGTGCCGGGGAAAGGACAGCACGGCATAGCCGACCAGTTCGCTGTCATGGTAGGCACCTAGGGTCCGGCCGCGTTCAGCGATATGCCGGACCATGAATCCACGCCCGTCGGCCCGGAAGATGGCCGGGTGCGGCAATCGTTCCACGACATGGCGATGCAGGGCATGCAGTGCATCCAGGTCGGCTTGGCCAAGAAACCGGATCATGCAGGGAAGGTCACGATGCTGCGGGTCGTTCCTGAGTCTCAGCTCACAGTGCCAGGTACCGGATTCCATGGCCCGTAGCCGGGTTGCATCGTGCGGCCAGGGAGGTGGAATCGTCATGGGTCAAGGTTCTCTTTCAGATCTACTCGGCCATGGTCCGCGGTACCGAAGACCGTCGAACTCACCAGGAACAGCAGAGCAGTCACGATCAGCAGAATGCCGATGCCGACGGTGGTCTGCGCATAATTGCTGAAGGCAAGCAGCAAACCCGCGATCAGGGGGCCGGCGGCACTGCCGAGGCGTTCGAACAGCCGGAAGACGCCCAACACCGTGGTCTGGCCCAGCTGTTCGCATTCCCGTGGGCAGAGGTCCGGAACCAGGGCCAGCTGGGTGGCCACGCTCAGGCCATGGGCAAGACCCAGTGCCAGCACCGCGGCCAGTATGGTCCAGGTATTCTCCGCCACCAGCACGCCCAGCATTCCGGCTCCGGCCAGCAGGCCGCCCAGGGCGACCAGGGTTCTGCTCAGGCCGCAACGGTCGGCAAGCGCCGCGGCCGCAGGGCCTAGCAGCACCATGGCCAGGCCGTAGGTCATGATGACTCGACCGATGGTTGATTGGGTGTCGCCGAGATGAACCAGATAGAGCGGCACCAGATAATACAGAAAGCCGGTCAGCGCGATCTTGGCCGGCAGCGCCGCGAGCATCAGCAGGATCAGGAATCGACCATTGGCGAGCACGATCCGGATATCCCGCAGCCCCACCCGTCGGCCCGCCCGCCCGTGGGTGTCGGCGTCTTCGGCGAGGAAATGCCGGATCACCAGCACCGATAGCAGGGACAGCAGGGCGGAGAGAACAAACGTGGAGGGGAAGCCGATCCGATCCGCGATGATGCCGCCGATCGCCGGGCCGCAGATGGCGGCGGCCATGATGCCACCGACAAAGACCGCCATTCCCCGGGCCCGGTTCCGGGGGCTGGCATGGTCCGCCACATAAGCCTGACAGGTCAGAAATACCAGACCGTAACCCACCGCCGTCAGTGCCCGCCACAACAGCAGGTCGTAAAGCCCGTGGGCGAAGCCGGTCAGTATCAGGCCACCACTGACCAGCAGCGCGCCGATAGTAAACGCGTGCCGGCGTCCGACACGGTCGGACCAGCCCCCCCCCAGGGGCTGGGCTAGCGCCACGATCAGCATGAACAGCGCGATCGGCAGGCCGACCGCCACTTCCGGTGTCAGCCAGGGAATCGGGGTCTGCTCCTGAAGCTCGCGGATATGGAGGGGCAGGAAGGAGCGACTCATTTCCTCGGCGAAGAAGAACAAGAAAATGGGCAACCGGATGGCGATCAGCCGGTTTTCCCTCGCTCCGGGGGTCTCTGTGGGCCGGCCCAGGCGATAGCGTTCGCGCAACTCGTCGAGACGCGCGGCCGCCGTGCCGATCGGCGGTCCGCCGGCCGTTTCCCGGAACTGCCGTGCGACCCTTTGGTAGGCGGCGTTCACGGTATGCAGCGCGCCGACCAACAGGTTGATGACCTGCCCCGGGCGATCTCCGGCCGGTACCGGCCGTCTGGGGCGCAAATCGCCCTGTTCGACGGCCTCGATCAAGCGCCGGATGGTGCGGATCGGACCCGTGATCCGGAGGGCGATCAGAAACCGCAGCAATTCGTAGGTGATCAGCAGGGATATCACCAGCACCGTCAGAATATCGAACAGGACTTCGCGCAGGTGGTCGCGCACATGGGTCCGGTCGAGTCCGACATGTAAAACCCCCATCACCCGGTCATCGAGCAGCAGGGGCAAGGCCGTGTCATAGGCGCTGTCCGTCAGGGTTGTGACCGGTCGGCCGCCACCGACCGGTGTCTCCCGGAACATCGGCTCATCGCGCGCGATGAGGGTTCGGTCGAGACGCTCTCGGCCCTGGTGGAAAACGATCTCGCCACTGCCGTCGTTGAAGGCCAGGTAGACGATCTCGGGGTGGTTGGCGAGGATTCCGGTAAAGAACGCGTCCACGCCCCTGAGCGCGACTGGATCGATGCCGAAAGCCGCCGCCCTGAGGAGCGCTGCATTGACCGCGGTACCGACCGAGACCGCCTTGAGTTCCAGCTCCGGCAGCAGACTGCGTTCGAACGAGCGCAGCGACAGATAGGACAAGGTGCCCAAAGAAATCAGCATGCCGCCTACCGCGACTGCCAGCAGACCGGCGATGATGTTGCGGAAATACCGGCTGTTCATGGGCGTTGCGCATCCCGGTCGCCAGCCGCTGGTCCGCTTGCGGCGTCGATCTCGGCAAGCGCCTGCCGGATGATGCGCTTGAAACGCGCAACACCCTGCTCGAGCTCATCGTCGACAGCCGTTGCCTTGCCGGGAATGCCGCCCGCTTCGGTGAACTCGGCAAGCTCCTGTTCGAGGTTCTTCAGATGCCGGTTGAAGTTCCTCAGTATCAGAGCGGTCAGAAGGCCGGTGGCCAGCGTGACGGTGCCGAGAATCAGAAAGATGCAGCGGCCGAGATCGGCGATCACCGCGTTCAGTTCGCTCTGATAGTAGCTTCTGGAGTAGCGGATCACCAGACCGCCGACAGGCTGTCCGAACGGATTGGTCAATGGCAGACCGACAATCAGTGCATGGTCATCCTGCGCACGCCAGTCCGCCAGGCCGGCGGACTGGCGGATATGGCTTTCGGGCACGGTCGGACTGTCGTCGAGTTCGCCGGTGGCGAACAGGCGCTGGCCGTTGAGGTTGAAGATCTCGATCGAAAGCAGGTTGGCGTCGCGCTCGAGTTCCCGCTCGATGACCGCTTGGAAGCCGGCCATTTCTCCGAGGGTGAGTCCCAGGTTGAGACCGGTCTCGACCGTTTCCCTGAGGCTCTCACCGACCACCATCAGCCGGGATTGGAGCAAGTCGAGATAGGCATGCTCGTACTTGGTATAGTTGAGAAAAGCCGCCAAACCCATGACCAGGGCCAGAATGGCTGCAATAGTCGCTGAGATGCGCAGGGACAGGGTCATTGCGGGACGCTCCGGCCGGATCAATCGCATTCTGCCTGGTTTTATCCTAAAGTGTAGACGCTTTTGATCCCGATTCCCGAAAGCAGGTATCGATTCCGATGAGATCCACCATACAGTCCTGACGCGATGCGTTTCCGTCACAGACTTCTGCTGCTGCTGCTGCTGCCACTGCTGGCTGCCGTGGCGATCACCGGTCTGTTGACCTATCGGGCCTTCGATCAGCTGCATGTGGGTCTGGTGCAATCCCGGCTGGGTTTCATTCTGGCCAATCTGCGAACTACCGCCGAGGCCAATCTCAGCCTGGGGCTGCGTATCGATCAACTCACCGTGATGCAGGATCTGATCGAGCGGGAGCGGGCCGGCAACCCTACGATCCGGGCCATCGAGCTGTTCGATAGAACCGGTCTGTCCCTGTTCAGTACCGACCGTGGCGCCATCGGAGAGCCGGTGGCCGACAGCTGGTTGCGGGCGCTGAGCGGACTCCATCCCGACGGTACCTGGCGGCTGGCGGAGCGGGGTGATCTGTTGCTGGGGCTGGTGGTGGAGAACGATCTGGGTGAAGTCGCCGGCAGCCTGGTCATCACCGTGGCGGCAGCCGAACCGGTCCGGCGTTCCAGGGAAATAGCCGGTTTCGTGACGCTGCTCGGCCTGATCACCGCAGTCATCACGGGTCTGCTTACCCTGGTCGCGGCCCGCTACCTGGGGCGCTTGGCCACCCGGCCCTTCGACGCGGCCACGCAGTTGCTGGCCGGCCAAGACTCGGCGGTGTGGAACCACTCGGACGAGTTGCCCCATCGGGTACCAGCCGTTCAGGCGGCGCTCACCACCGCCAGGCACGCTCTGGATAGCGCCGAACAGGAGTTGGCGGCCATCGATGCGGCCGGATAGCTGGCGCATGGTCCGGGTCGTGAAGCCGATCCAGGCTCCGGTCCTGCTGACGGTGCTGCTGGTACTGCTGATCGGCAACCCGGCAGCGGTCGGCATCGTCTGGGTGACCCAGCAGCATGCCGCCGGACTGCTGCAACAGGAGGCGGAAAGCTCGGCCAATGCGGTTTCCCGCGCGCTTGGGCAGCAGCTGACGCGGGCAGTGGATCTGGGGATTCCGCTGGCCGAGATTCCCGGCGTGGAACCCTATCTGGGGGAGATGCTCGGGCGGATTCCAGGATTACAGGGCGTCATGGTCCGGGACGCCACGGGGCGGTTATTGTTCGCGACCGGGGAGGTCGAGGTGGCGGGATCGGTCACTGTCACCACCCCTGTCCGGGCTGCCGGTCAGGAAATCGGCAGCGTGGCGGTGGCCGCGGCGGCCACGGGTGCGGTCACCGCGCCGCGCCGGCTCTAT
>CAYMHN010000100.1:0-9447 GCA_964390235.1 uncultured Candidatus Competibacteraceae bacterium | reverse complement strand
GCGCCGGGCAGGGTAGGCTCCAGTGCAACAGCACCTATGTACAGAACATCGGCGTGAGTCCGGTACGGCTCGATCTGTCGGCGGTTCCACCCGAGCGGTTGCGTTCCGCACTCGGCTTGCCCGATGAACAGCCGGTTTCCGTTCTTTCCACCTGCCCGCCGTGCACGGGATTCAGCCGGGCGAACCCCGAGAATCATCTGCGAGACGATCGGCGCAACAGCCTGGTCCGCCGGTCGGCCGAGTTCGCTGTTGCCCTGTCCGCGGACGTCGTGGTCATGGAGAATGCCCGGGAGTTGATTCGAGGCAACTTCAAGCACCACTACGAAGGGTTCGTGGAGCATCTGGAAAGTCACGGATACAGCGTTTTCGGCGCGAACTATCTGCTTTCGCGGTTCGGTCTGCCGCAGGTTCGCGAAAGAGCGATTGTCATCGCGGCCAAGCGTCACCTTCCCCTGCATACACTGGACAGTCTGTGGGAGGGGTGGAATCTGACGGATGAAGCCCTGACGGTGAGAAGGACTTTCGACGCGATTTCGCCGGATGCCGTCGGATTCGATGTGTATCCCGATTTCTCGTCGGCCGCGGTGCGGCGGCGAATCGCCGCCATCCCCAAGGATGGCGGTTCATGGCTGGACTTGCTGGCGCGCGACGATGCCGATGTACTCCTGACCGATGCGATGAAGCGCATCGTCGCGAACAAGCGGTTCGGTTCCTACCCCGATGTGTACGGGCGCATGGCCTGGGACAAGCCCGCGCCGACCATCAAGCGGGAGTGTTCCCATGTTGGCAATGGGCGCTACGCCCATCCCGAGGAGGATCGGCTGTGCTCGGTGCGCGAGCTGGCGGCGCTGCAGGGCTTTCCCAACGATTTCGTCTTCAACGGGGCTGCGGTTTCCAATATGTACCGACACATCGGCGATGCGGTTCCTCCGCTGATTTCCTACCAACTGGCCCACCTCGCCTGCTGGATGCTGACCGGGGAGAAGCCGGCGGTCGAGGCGATTCTGCTTCCCGAAACAAACCTCAAGCGTCGCGATCTCGTGCCGAAGCGGCAGCAAGAGCTGTTGCATCCCATCGGCAGGAATCCTCCCGATTTCACGCTGAAGCTGGATCGGTCGGACGCGAAGGTCACCATTGCCAACATCAACAAGGATCTCTGCCTGGTGCACGGTACCTGGCAGCTTTAGGCCGCATAGCTGCTATATCCAGGGCGGCGAGGTTTATGCAATTTCGATCAGCACATTGCCGATCGCCTTGCCCTGTTCCACCAGTTGGTGCGCTTCCGCGGTCTTCGCCAGCGGCAAGCGGGCGGCGATGGTGTGCTCCAGCGCGCCGGTTTCGAGCAAGCGGGTCAGGCCGGACAGCGCTCGCTGCCGGTCCGCCGGGTTCAGGTTGTAGACGATGTAGAACTGCATGTTCACGTTCTTCAGGATGGCCGGGAAGAATGGCACCGGGATCTCGGCGGCATCGCTGCCGTAGACGACGATCTCGCCGTCGGCCCGGACGCCGGCCAGGTCCAGGCCGACATTGCTGGCGAATTCCACCTCGATGATCCGGTCCACGCCCCGGCCGGCGGTCAGCTCCATGATCCGCTCCGCTACCGATTCGCTCTTGTAGTTGATCGTCACATCCGCGCCCAGACGTTCGGCCAGCGCCGCCTTCTCCGGGCCGCTCACCGTGGTGATGATCCGGGCCGCTCCGGCATAACGTGCCAGCTGCAAGGCATACTGACCGACCGAGCCGGCGCCACCGGCAATCAGCACGGTCTTGCCCGCGACCCCACCGTTGACATGCACGGCGTGATAGGCGGTCAGCGCCGGGATGCCCAGGCAGGCGCCGACCGCGGGATCGACCCCGGCCGGCAGCCGGACCGCCTGTTCGCTGGGCAACACCACATAGTCCGCCGCCGTGCCGAACGGCCGCTGCCAGGCCGCGTTCCAGACCCAGACCGGTTCGCCGATCCGGTCCGCAGCGACGCCATCGCCCACGGTATCGATCACGCCGGAGCCGTCACTGTGCGGAATGATCCGCGGAAACGGCAAGTCGCGGCGGCGCAGCCCGGCCCGGGCCTTCACGTCCGAGGGGTTCACCCCCGACCAGGCGAGCCGCACCCGCACCTCGCCTGGACCCGGCTCCGGCGTGGCCAGTTCGATCAGTTGCAGGACTTCGTCGGCCGGGCCGGTGCGTTCGTAACAGATGGCGCGCATGGGGATTCCTCGCTACACGTTGTCCGGATGCACTGTAGCAGACATGGCACTGGAGGCGGAAACCCGGAAGGGGATGGCGTCAAGCTCAATCCCGTTCATCGCCGGGCCGAGGCGGTTCGCCGCCGGCCTAGCTCAGGATCGCCAGCGCCCGCTCGATGTCCGCACCCTGTGCGCGGGCCGCGAAAAACGCCCTGGCGGTGCGCCGGGTGGCGAGTTTCTCGGCCACGGCCAGGTTGATGTACTGATTGAGTGTGGTGTCATCTTCCCGCACGGCGCGGCGAAGCTCTTCCATCAGTGAGTGTTGTAGGCGCAAGGCGAAATTGGATTTTTTCATGAGCGAAACTCCGGATACAGATGCAGCACGGGGCCAGGGCGATCGCAACGGATACCGAAACGGTGAGCGGCGCTGGCCAGATGGCGCGTATTGAATGTGATCAACCAGTCGGCACGTCTGTCCGAATTAGTCGCCAGGTTCCGGCAACCAGCCCTGATCCAGAATCTCAGATACGTCATACGGACAGGTCTCCGGAAACACCTCCGGAGCCAGCCCGGTGGCCTGAGCGGCATCCAGCCGGGCCAGCCGGTAGGCGCGGAGCAGGGCGGTGTCGAGTCGGCTTTTCAGGCTCGGGTTGTCGTTCAGATGATCCTCCAGCTCGATGCGCTGGGTCTGGATAGTCAGTTGCCAGCTCCGGCCGCGGCGTTCGGGCTGGTACTGCCACTTGAGCAGATGCTGCAACAGCACTCGCAAGCGGCTGATCAGTTCGTTGTATTGTGCTCTGCCCAAGCTCTCGATCTCCTCGGCCAGATGTTCCCGATCCAGCTCGCTCAGGCGCCCCGCACGCAACTTGCCGGCCTCGCGCAGGGTCCAGGCATGGAAGTCGGTTTCGTACAGCGCGGTGGCTTCGGCAGCCGGATCGATCGCGGCACTGCGGGTGTTGGCGCTCATTGGATCAACTCTCGTGGTTCTCCCACCATTATGCCATGCTGAAACCAACGGAAACGGTGTGCTCATGAACTCCATCCCCAGCTTCATCGACTTCGAAGCTTCTAGCCTGGGGTCCGCCTCCTATCCCATCGAAGTGGCCTGGAACATCGGCGAGACCATCGAACAATACCTGATCGCGCCGGCCAGCGGCTGGACCGACTGGAGCGTCAGGTCCGAAGCGCTGCATGGTATCTCGCGGGCCGAGTTGATCACCCGTGGCGAATCTCCGTACCGGGTCTGCGAGCGGCTGAGCCGGCAGCTCGCCGGGCGGTTGGTGTACAGCGACAATCCGGAGTACGACGAGCACTGGTTGGGCGAACTGTTCGCGGTCTGCCGGGGCCAGACGCCCGCGTTTCGGATCAGCGATTACCATGGATTGATCGCGTCGCGGTTCGAGACGCTGCCGGTCGGTATCCGCGACCGGGCCTTCCGGGAATTCGAGGCCCGGCGGGCCGCCCTGGAGGCGCAGTGGACCGGCCGCCACCGGGCGGGCCGGGATGTCGAGCAACTGCTGCGGGTCTATCGCGCGACGGTCGAGGTGGTCGAGGCCTTCGGTGGCGCGCCAGTGCCGTGTTTCGTCGCGAAGGCGGAATAGACATCCCGATCCGCCAGTCACAACCGCTCGGCGAACGCCGCCGGGGTCATGATCGGATGGGCATGACTCAGCGCCAGCAGATCGCTGTCGCCGGTGACCAGACAGTTTTCACCGGCCGGGCCGGCCGCGGGCGGCACGCACGGCCTCGTCGACCAGCGCCATGCCGTCCTCTTCGGGGACTTCGGCGAAGGCTCTCGCCAGCTCATCGGCCAGCGCGGCGAAGTCATCATCCAGTTTGCGGATGCGCTCGAACAGGGACATATCGATCAGCGCGGCGACCGGTTTGCCAGCCTTGGTGATGATGATCCGGTCATGCCGGTACTGGACCTCGTTGATCAGTTCGCCCAGGTTCTTGCGGACCGTCATCGCAGGAGCTTCATGGAGCATGGTAATCAACCCGATTGATACGATCGGATCAACTATCATGCCACGGCTCGATAACCACGGGGATCAGGCGTCATCAAGCGTCCAGGCCAAAAAAGCGGCCGGTGTCACTATGGGGATACCCATGAACGGATGCAGTTCGAGCAGGTCGCGATCACCGGTGATCAGCGCGTCGGCCTCGCCATTGACCGCCACGCTCAGGAACCGGTCATCCTTGGGGTCACGGCATGCCTGAATCGGACGAAGGATGGCGACCTGTTCGCTGATCCGCGGCAGACGTTGGAGAAATCCCCGGCGATCTTCCGGGCTGACATAAGGATCGAACTTGGGCCGGCTCAAGACCTCGGTGAGTTCATCGAGCGTCTCCACCGAAACCAGGAGGATACCGGTGTCCACCGCCCGCCGGACCGCCCGGGCCGGCACTGCATCCGGCAGCAGCAATCGGCTTACCAAGGCATTGGTATCGACCACCCAGCGATACCGCTTCATGCCTCGTCGTTCAGCAGTTCCTCCAGCTTCGCCTCGGTCAAGCCACGCTCCACGGCTCGCCGGCCGACCCGATCACAGAAGTCCTGGAAATCCGTGGTGTTGATGGCGGTAAGTCGCTCGTAATCGTGCATCGACAGCAACACAGCGACATCGCGTTTCTGGCGGCGGATCACGATCGGTTCGCGCTGTGCGGCATCGAGCATCGCGGACAATGTCTGCTTGGCCTCGCTGGCGGATACATGGCGCATGCAAGTCACCTTGGGCTTGCTGGTTCAATTTGTCCATTATAGACAAAATACGGGCGGCTGGAATCCGGCTTGCAATGGGCTACGTGATGTGCAGTGCCGTCAACACGACGCGATCCGTCGCGATGGTCGAATACAGTGCTCGCCTACGGCAAGCGAAGGAAATTCGATTATGCACTTGTTATTCGTCTACGGCACACTGAAACAGGGGTTCCGCAATCACGATGTGCTGCAAGGCGCCCGGTTGCTGGCGCCCGAGGCCAGTATCGAGGGGCTGCGCATGTACCAGGCCCGTTCCTACCCCTATGCCGCGCCGGCCAATCGGGCGTGGCGGATCTTCGGCGAGATCTACGCCGTGTCCGACGAAGTCCTGGACGACCTCGACATTCTCGAGGGCCATCCCGAACATTACCAGCGCAAGCGGCGCACCGCCGTCTGCGCTGACGGGCGGCGCATAGCGGTCTGGGTCTACATCGCCAGCGTGCGCGGCAAGACCTATCCGGTCATCTCTTCCGGACGCTGGTCGTGATGGCACTGCGGTCATGGCGCGCCGCCGCCCTTGCGGCGCAGGTATTCCGAGATCAGGATGATGACCGTCATGAACAGCAACACCATGGTGGCCACGGCGGCCAGCGTGGGACTGACCTGGAGCAGCGCGTCATCCCACATCTTGCGCGGCAGGGTGGAAGTCTGCCCGCCGGCGATGAACAGGGCGATGGTCAGTTCATCGAAGGAGATGATGAACGCGAACATGAACGCGGCGATGACGCCCCCCTTGATCAGGGGCAGGGTGACGCGGAAAAACGTCCGCGGCTTGTTCGCGCCCAGGGTGTAGGCCGCATGGTCGAGCCGTTCGTCATAATGCTTCAGCACGGCGACAATGGTGACCACCACGTAAGGGATGGCGAGCACGCTGTGGCCGATGATCAGACCCAGCGTCGTTCCCACCAGGCCGATGCGGGCGAACAGATAGAACAGCGCCACGGCGATGATGATGTTCGGAATGATGATCGGCGATAGCAGGAAGCCCATGATGGCCGTTTTGCCGATGCCCGCGTGCCGCGCCAGGTAGAACGCGGCCGGAACGCCGACCAGCAGCCCGATGCCGCCGGCGCACAGCGCCACCACGAAGGAGCGGATGGCGGACTCCACCCATACCGGATTGGCGAACACCGCCTGGTACCACCGCAGCGAGAACCCCTCCGGAGGCCACGAAAGAAAGCTGCGTTCCGTGAACGACACGGGAACCACGAAGAATGCCGGAACCGCCAGGAACAGGATGATCAGCAGGGCCGCCAGCCAGAGCAGCCAGGCACCGCTCAGCCGCCTCGGGCGGTCGGGTCGAGGAGGAAAGAGGCGCTCGATGCCGATAGCGATCCAGTCGGACACCGTGGCCATGACATGGATGAAGCCGTAACCCAGCTTGCGCCCGACCCAGCCGATCGGATTCGACGCCAGCGTGGCCCCGACCCGGGCCCGTCCGCCCGCCAGGGTAGAAAGACCCACCAGGCGATCGTAGACGTAGAAGATCACCAGCGCGGACACCAGCAGCAGAATGGCGATGGCGCCGGCAAAGCCCCAGTTCAGCATCTCCTGGATCTGGAAGATGATGACCTGGACGATGACCGTCTCGCGTGGACTGCCCAGCAGCGCGGGAGTGATGAAGAACCCCAGCGCGGTGATGAACACCAGCAGGGTGCCGGCGGCTACACCGGGCACCGAGAGGGGAAAGTAGACGCGCCAGAACGCCTGGCCGGGTCGCGCGCCCAGGGTCGAGGCGGCGCGGGTCAGATTGCGGTCGATGGTGTCGGTGACCGACAGGATGGTCAGCACGCACAAGGGCATCAGGGCATGGACCATGCCGATCATGACGCCGCTGAAGTTGTACAGAAACGAGGGAGGGTTCTCTATGCCCAGCAGATCGAGCAGCTGGTTGAGCGGACCATTGCGCCCCAGCAGCACGATCCAGGCAAAGGTTCGCACCAGGAAACTGGTCCAGAACGGCATCAGCACCCAGATGATCAGCAGATTGCGCGTCGAACCCTGCAAGGAAGACAGCAGGTAGGCGACCGGATAGGCCGCGATCACCGACAGCAGCGCCGTCCAGGCCGCCAACTGGAGCGTGATGATCAGCACCTGGCGGACCACCGACGAACCGAACAAGCGCTGGTAGTGATGCGCGGACAGCTCGCCGGCGCTATCGACAAAGCTGGTGCCCAGCAGCAGCGACACCGGGTAGACGAAGGCCGCGCCCAGGAACAGGAAGGCCGGCAGCAGCGGCCATAGCCTTGACCAGCCTCTGAGCCAGCGCCGGCCGGGTGCGGACAGCGGCGTGCTCAAGGCGCTAGGTCTCGGCCAGAATCACGCAACGCTCCGCCCGCCATCCGAGACGAACCTCGTCGCGTCCGGGCGCATCGGTTCCCTGCCCTCCGGTAAGGCGTTGCATGCGCACCTCCTCACCCCGCGCGGTGCGAAAAAAGAACTTGGTGGTACTACCGGTCATCACCCGATCGACGAACGTCGCCGGGATGACATTCAGATCGGGATGGTCCTCGGTGACCGGGGTGATCGCTTCGGGCCGCACCATGACGAACACCTGCCGGCCGGCCTCCAGATCGGCGGTGGTGCATTGACCCCGTACCCGCGCGCCGTTGCGCAGCCTTACCGTGGCATCCAGGCCGTCAAGCGCTTCGAGCTGGCCTTCGAACAGGTTCGACTCGCCCAGGAAGTCGGCGGCGAACAGGGTTCGTGGGCGAAAATAGAGTTCATCCGGCGTACCCAACTGCTCGATCAGGCCGTTGCGCATCAGACAGATGCGGTCCGACATGACCAGGGCCTCTTCCTGGTCATGGGTCACATACAGCACCGAGATGCTCAGTTCTTCATGGAGCCGCTTGATCTCGAACTGCAACTGGTCGCGCAGCTTCTTGTCGAGGGCCCCCAGTGGCTCGTCCATCAGCACGATGGAGGGTTCGTAAACCAGCGCTCGCGCCAGGGCGACCCTCTGCTGCTGCCCCCCGGACAGTTGTCCGGGAAACCGGGCGCCGATGTCCGGCAGGCGGATGATATCGAGGACCCGCTGCACGGATGCGCTGATCTCCGCCTCCGGACGCCGCCGCATCCGCAAGGGAAACGCGATGTTTTCATGGATCGACATATGCGGGAACAAGGCATAGTTCTGGAACACCATGCCGATATCCCGTTTGTAAGGGGGCAGAAAGGTCGCCAGGTGACCGTCGATGCGAATCTCCCCCGAATCGGGCTCGTTGAGTCCGGCGATGGCCAGCAGCAGCGTGGTCTTGCCCGATCCGGAAGGACCCAGCAGCGTGACGAACTCGCCCGCGGCCACGTCGAGATCGGCCTCCCGCAGGGCGACAAAGCTGCCATAGGTCTTGCGCAAGCCCCTGACCTGGAGCTTGTGGTTGGCGGTGGATGGCATCGTTTGACCGTTGTTGCGCGGCAAGCAACGCGGGGGCCACGCCGGGTAGGCGTGGTCCTCGCGTGCGAATCAGGTCGGGCCTAGCCAAGCAGCCATTCGTTGAAGCGTTCCTCGGCCTCGTCCTTGTGCTCCCCCCACCAGTCCTGATTGGCCAGGATCATGCGCTCGAACTTGTCCGGAGCGGTGGGCAGGTCGGCCGCCCGCGCGGGATCGATGTAGTCATAGGCATTGAGATTGGTCGGCCCGTAGGCGAGCTGATTGGTGAATGCGGCCTGGCGCTGGGCATCGGCACAGAAACGGATGAATTCGCGGCCCAGCTCCGCTTTCGGATTGCCCTTGGGAATCCCCCAGCCCTCGATCGAGTACAGACCCTGATTCCACTGGATGCCAACCGGCGCACCGTCGTCGATAACCGTCTGTGCCCGACCGTTCCAGGTAGGCAGTATTTCGACCTCGCCCGACTGCAGGAGTTGACTGGTTTGCGCGCCGCCGGTCCACCAGACGTGGACCTCGCCGCGGATTTCATCGAGCTTCCGAAACGCGCGATCCATGTCGATGGGATACAGATCCTCGGGTGCAACGCCATCGGCCAACAGCGCGATCTCCAGGGTATCGATCGGGCTGCGCCGCAACGCCCGTCGACCGGGGAAACGGCCCACATCCCAGAAATCCGCCCACGATTGAGGGCCCTCGCCGCTGAAGGTATCGCTGCGATAGCACAGCACCGTGGCATAGACATCGGTACCCATCCAGACCGGGGTCTTGGCTTCGGGGATGATGTCCGCGAATGCCTCGTCGTCGATGCCGAGCGGTTCGAGGAAATCCAGTCTGCTCAACAACTCCTGATCGGCTTGGGTTACGGTTACCACATCCCAGGTATAGGAGCCAGTCTCGACGATCGCCCGGACTTGACTGGTCGGTTGATGCTCGCGGGCCATGTTGATGATCTGATGACCGGTATGCTGTTCAAAAGGCCGGTAGAAGGCTTCGCTGAAGGCCGGCTCGAACGGTCCGCCCGGGTCCGCCACCACCAAGCGCTCGGACGCCAGGGCCTCGCGCATCAGCGTCGTCGGCAGACTCGCGGCCAGCGCGCTCATGCCGGT
>CAYMHN010000099.1:0-9493 GCA_964390235.1 uncultured Candidatus Competibacteraceae bacterium | reverse complement strand
CAGGGGAGCGGCGCATACACTTCCACACTCCTGAAGCCCAACCGCTGCCCGACCACCGCCTCGATGGTGGTCGTTCCGGGGCCCACCGCACGCACCCGTCCCGACTGGTCGACCGTGGCTACGTGTTCGATGACGTTTTCTCGGACACTCAGTTGCTGCTGCTCGAGCGCTGGGCCTTGCAGACGCCGCACTGGATGCTGACCAATTCCGCCTACGACGAGCAAGGGCAGGCGCAACACCGCATCTGGGGCGCGTCCTACATCCAGGCCTGGGAACGCGACGGTTGGCCCGGGTTGCCGCCGGTCCTGTTCTCGGCGGTGAACACCCTGTTCCGCAAACTGGGCATTGCCTTCACCGAACCTCGGTATATCGGGCTTAACGGGCAGTCCCGTGGCCAAGAGGCATCGGTCCATGTCGACTGCGCCCGGGACGCCCCGGATCAGCTGTCGCTGCTGGTCTATATCGGCGAGAACACCGACGGGGACCTGTTGCTCTATGACAAGGACGACAGGCAACGGCTGCTGCACCGGATTGCTTTCCGGCCCAATCGCGTGGTGGCTTTCGACGGCTCCATACCGCATCAGGCGTGCGCGCCGAGCGACGACCGGTTTCGCATGTCCCTGATCATCCGCGGGACTTACGAATGCCGGCGCTCCGATACTAACCCGACACTGGCGTGATGCCAACGGGACGGGCGTTCCTGTGAACGCCCGTCCCTTACGCACTCAGACTCGGAAATGGGTCGGCAAACCCGCTTTACGGTACCGCGTCATAAGGGTCGCCTATGCAGCAGGAGCCCAGTAGATCGGGAGTATAGCCGGGCGGAGAGTTGAGCGCGTCTTCCGGGATCGGTACGGACTGGATCCGACCCAGTACTCGATCGCGCGATGCCTCGATCTCGTCGAGCAGCTTGTCTACATTCACACCCACCAGCTGGCCCTTCCATTTTCTCAACACGCCCGCGATGAAGACCGTGTCGACATGGCTGGTGTCCATCATCGTCACGATGCTGCCCGGAGCGTTGTTCAACGGCCAGGTACTGAGGCTTCTCGCGTTCAGCATGATGATGTCGGCCTCCTTGCCCGGGGTCAGCGTGCCTACCTTGTGATCGACGTGGGCCGCTACCGCGCCGGAAATGGTGGCCATCTGCAGCACCTGATAGCTGGTGAGCAAGGGTGGCAGGTTGGCTTCGCCCGCCAGTCCACGGGCGTGGACCAAGGCACGTTGCAGGGTGAAGGTTGAGCGCATCAGCGAGAACATGTCGGGCGTGTTATTGGTGTCCACGTCCGCGCTCAGGCTGGGTAGAATTCCCACGTCCAGGCACTGCTGGAATGGCGGGGTGCCGTGACCCATCTGCATCTCGGTGATGGGGGCGATCGAGATATGCACGCCCGTGTCCGCGCAGAGCTGGTACACCTCCGGCATGAACCGGGCGCAGTGTATCATCTCGATATCCGGCCCCAGGAAGGCGGCATTATCGATGAGATTCTGCCCGTTGCTGTTGTTGTGGTTGACGATTACCGCGCCGAAGGAGCGTGCCAGGGCCCAGTCGCTCGGACCACCGGTGTGGCCCAGCGTCACCAGCTGATCGTCCGAGTTGAAGAACTGCGCCCGCAGCCGGCCCAGGCCCCGCGTTGAATCGCCTATCGTACCCGGATATTCATAGCCCGGCTGGTCGTTTCGACCGCCGCCGTAGCAGAACAGCGTCCGGCGTCCGGCGTCCATCAGACCTTCAATCATGGCATCGGTGTGCTCGGGGGTGTGCGAGCTTTGCGAGGTATCCACCCCGCAGGTGACACCCTGATTGATCTGGCTTAGCGAGGCCACGAGTTCGGAGATATAGCAGTCCACGGGGTCATAGGGGGAACGCCCCAGGTCCCATAGCGGCGCGGCCGCCGATCCGATCCGCCCCGTGGTCCAGATGGCCTGGACGATGGTTTGGTAGCTTTCCTGGGGCCAGGCTCCGGCCAGGTTGCCGTCGGCGATGATGGCCCGCTGGATGGTTTCGTACTGGTGGTGGTGGGTATCGATGAAGCCCGGCATGACGATCATGCCGCGGGCGTCGATGACCCGGGCCGTTGCCTGGATATTGGGTCCCACGGCCGCGATCTTGGAGCCCTCGATCAGGACATCAGCCTGCTCGAAGTCGCCGATGCTCGGGTCCATGCTCAGCACCACGCCACCCTTGAGCAGGATGCGCTGTCCCGGCGGTATGTTGGGCGGACCGCCGGGGACACCGTCGGGAGGACCGCCGGGAGGACCACTGCCACCAGGGCCTTTGCCCTTGCCCTGGGCTGCCGCGCTCAGGCCATGACTGGCCAGCGCACCGGCCACCAGTCCAGCCGCGCCGGTCTTGACGAAATCACGCCGCGAAAGACCGTGGTCGTGTTCGTCGTCATGGTCACAGGGTTCGGCGTGCTGCATTCGGGGTTCATGGGGGGGGGATTTGCCGTCGCTACTCATGATCACTCCTCGCTTTGCTTGATTCTTGTACCTAGCGGTTCGAAGGGTCGGTGGGCCGATACCTCTTCGGGTGTCCCGTGACATCGCCACCGAACACTAGTCAAGCCTAGACGCACGAGTGGATGCTGGTCTTCCAGATACCAGCCACGTTTTTCGAATCAGGGACATGCGGGTGTAACGGAAGCGGAACGGTCAAACCGGTACCGCAGCGGGACATTCAGCACTCTTGCCGGTAATGACCGGGGGGGATGCCGATGGCTTTTCGAAACACGTCGGTGAAGTGGCTTTGGCTGGCGAAACCCAGGCAATCGGCGATTTCCACCAGGGACAAGCGGTTTGCGGCGAGCAGCGTCTTGGCTCGGGTGATGCGCTGACTCGTGACATAAAGATGCACCGTGGTGCCGAAAGTGTTGCGAAACAGACGGGCGAAGTGACGGGGACTCAGCTGAACGGTCCCAGCAAGTTCTGCCATGTTGAAATCGTGGCCCAGATGCGCCTGGATGTAGTCGACGACCAGCTGGGTCTGTGTTCGGGAGAATATGAGCTTGGTAACCTTTCTCGCAGGTATCTTGGCCGAATACCGGTTGGAGACATAAGCCGCCAGGGCCAGGGATAGGAACTCACCGTAGAGTGCGCCCGATGGACAGCCCGCCTCTACCTCGGCCCGCATATTGCCGATGAGGGCCAGGATACGCGGGTCATGGACGTAGAGTTGCGGTACCAGCCGGCCGCCGATCTGCTGCGCTTCATCGTGGAACAGTCGTTCCAGACGGGAAGGGTTGATCTCTACCACGACGAACTCGACACCGCCCCCTGAATGGTGGATGTTGGTATGATCGCATCCGCCGGGGAAGATCGAGACGCAGCCGGGACGAACCAGAAAATGGCCCTCGCCCGCGGCGCCGGAGATTCGGATGGTGGAAGTTCCCGCCGTGCACACGCCGATATGGGTGTGGTGCCAGGACCAACCCGTCTCTTCCCGGCCCGTTTGTACAACATGAGTTTCGAACAGGAAACCGGACCAGGGCGAATCGGCACTGGATAGCACAGGCGACGCTGGCAACGGCGTGACCTGGCCATTCATTACGGCGGTAACTCGCTCCTCCGGCACTGGTATCTCGCTACGGTTGTTGGCCGATATGGCTTGATTTTTATGGTGCTGGTGTTTTTTATATGTCAAATTATTTGCCAAAGTCAAATCGGACCATCAGACGCAGCCGGGCACCCAAGCGCGAAATCTTCGGTTGGGCGATGTTCGATTTCGCCAACCAGGCCTATACCCTGCTGATCATCACCGTGGTGTTCGGCGATCTGTTCACTCGGGTGGTGGTCGCCGACGCGCCGGACTATCGGCTGGGCAATCTGCTCTGGAGTGTGGCGCTGGCCAGCGGCTATCTGCTGGTGGTGTTGTGCGCGCCGGTGGCCGGGGCGGTGATGGACCACACCGCGGCCAAGAAGCGCTTTCTGTTCGCCAGTTATCTGCTCACGGTGGTGACCACCGCCGCGCTGTATTTCGTCGCGCCGGGCTATGCGCTGCTCGGCGTGGTGTTGCTGATCGCCTCCAATTTCGCCTACTCCATCGGCGAGTCTTTCATCGCCAGCTTTCTGCCCGAACTGGGGCCGCCCGAGGATTTGGGCAAGATCTCCGGTTTCGGCTGGGCGCTGGGTTATGTCGGGGGCATGGTGTCGGCGGTCTTCGTGCTGCTGGTGCTGGGCGAGGTCAGCGCCGAGAATTTCGACCGCATCCGCTGGGTCGGACCGTGGGCGGCGCTGTTCTTTCTGCTGGCGGCGATACCGACTTTCGTCTGGTTGCGCGAGCGCGGCACGCCGCAACCCTTGCCGCCGGGCCAGGGCTGGCTGGGGTTGGGACTAGGACGGGTCCGCGACACCCTGGGCCATCTGCAACGGCACCGGGATCTGGCGGTGTTGCTGGTGTCGGTGTTCTTCGCCATGAGCGGCATCTACATCATCATCAGCTACGCTTTCATCTACGGCGCCCAGATCATTCGCTGGGACGAATCGGTGCGCACCCTGATGTTCGTCATCGTGCAGATCACCGCCGCCGCCGGGGCGATCAGCTTCGGCTTCATCCAGGATCGCATCGGGGCCTTGCGCACCTACCGCATCACGCTGCTGCTATGGATACTGGCCATCGCGCTGATTTATCTGACCCCGGACATCAGTGTCTTGCTGGGTGTGGTGTTCGGGGGCGAGTGGCAGGCGCAGCATGTGTTTCTGGTGGTAGGTTGCGTGGCTGGTCTCAGCCTGGGTTCCTGCCAATCCGCGACCCGCACCCTGGTGGGTCTGCTGGCCCCCTTGGCCCGCACCGCCGAGTTCTTCGGCTTCTGGGGACAATCCTTGAAACTGGCCGGGATGTTCGGCCTGCTGGCCATCGGCCTGCTGCAAGCTCTGGTCGGCCTGCATACCGCCATTCTGTTCTGCCTGCTGCTGTTCGCCCTGGCCCTGGTGGTGAGCCGCCGGGTGGACGAACAACGCGGACGACAAGCGGCGGAGTCTGCTTGAAATGGTGCGCACCGCGCACCATCTCGTGCCTCAGCCGCCGAATCCGCTGGCGGCCATGGCATGACGCGCCCAGGCTTCGATGAGGATGGCCTTGCTGCTGGCCATCGGCTCGGGCCGCGGAGCGGTGACGACTTGCGGCCGTGGCTGTACCGGCGCGGGTTCCTGCTTGCTCAAGACACTATGCTGCATGACGATCACCTCTACCGGCAGTCCTTGATGGAGCGGCAGTCGTCAGCGATCCGCTGCTCGTATGACAGGGACTCGATGTTCTGCTCCACGGTGGCTGCCAGCGCGACCTTGTCCAGGGCCGCGGCCAGGGCCAGCAGAATGATGGTGAACAGCAGGGTGGTCACGAAGCACTGCGCGGCCATGGCGAGCAGCAGCTTCAGCTCCGCCAGCCAGCCCGTCGCTGGTCCGGCGCCGTGGTTGTCACCGGGCGCGGCGAAATATTCGCTGCTGTCGTGGTAAGACTCGGTATTCATCGTTGCATTCCTCGATTCAGTTGACCCGGCGGCGACTGGGGGTCGTGGCCCTGTCACCATACAGTTCGTGAATCATCGAATTAATCTCGCTCCGTTTCAGGCCGATGTCCCACAGACTGCGATCATCGAGTTGCATCAACTGACGGTAGGTGGATCGGCGCTGGTACGCGCGAATCATGCGTCTCACCAACGAACGCAGCCAGTGTGAGACTTGCGAACCGGACGCGTTGCGTGCCAGCAGGTGTGCCGCCCTCAGGGTGGTCGATGGGATGTCGTTCATGGTGATGCTTTTGTCGGTGTTCATGGTGCTGCCCCGTGATCGATGGATGACGTGATGCCATTGTCGCCAGCGCGCGTCAGCAGGCCGTTACCGAGACCGTGACAAGGCCGCGCGGCGGCGTAAAATATGCGTAAAATGAGCGAGCAATCTCGACCGTAGCGGAGCCGGGCACCATGCCCATACTTGAGTTGGTCACGCTGGGCGGCTGTGCCGCACGCTGGTCCGATGGCGCGCCCGTGGATCTGGGCACCCGCAAGAGCAAGGCGCTGCTGGTCTACCTCGCCATGGCGCGTGGTCAGCCGCAGCTGCGCGGTAAACTGGCTGCTTTGCTCTGGGGGCGAAGCGCCGAGGAACAGGCCCGGGCCAGCCTGCGGCAGACCCTGTCCGGGCTACGCAAATCGCTTGCGGAAGGTGGCGGACTGTTGCACGCGGATGCCGAATCGGTCTGGCTGGACAGCAGTGCCGTTGAGATCGACGCGATTCGTTTCGAGCGCTTGCTGGAAACCGGTCTGCAGGCCGCACTGGAGGACGCAGCAAGGCTTTATCAGGGGGATTTTCTCGCCGGCTTCAGCGTTCACGAAGAGGATTTCGAGGACTGGCTGATGAGCGAGCGGGAACAGCTACGGTCGCGCGCCCGCGAGGTTCTAGGGCAATTGCTGGACTACTACGAGCAGTCCGGTGGTGGCGAGCGCAGCCTGCAGCTTGCGCGCCAGCTGTTGTCCCTGGACCCTTTGCAGGAGTCGGTCCACCGTACCCTGATGCGGCTGTACTGGCAGCAAGGCCAGCGCAACGCCGCCTTGCGCCAGTTCGAGATCTGTGCCCGCTTGCTGCGCCAGGAACTGGGGGTCGAACCGGAACCGGTGACCCGGCAGTTGCACCAGGAGATCGCCAGCGGCAAATCACCGCAATCGGGTGACGCAATGGTGGTAACCGTTCCACTTATCGACCAGCGGATCCGCTTCTGTCATACCGAGGACGGCGTACGCATCGCCTATGCCACGGTCGGTAACGGACCACCGCTGGTCAAGGCGGCCAACTGGCTGAGCCATCTGGAGTATGACTGGCAGAGCCCGGTTTGGGGCGGTATGCTGACCGAGCTAGCGCGGCACCATACCCTGGTGCGCTACGATGAGCGCGGCTGTGGTCTGTCGGACTGGGAACCGGACGACTTCTCCTTCGAGGCCTGGGTGCGCGACCTGGAAACCGTGGTCGATAGTCTGGGTGTGGGTCGATTTCCCCTGCTGGGCATGTCCCAGGGCGGCGGAGTAGCAATCGCCTATGCCGTGCGCCACCCGGAGCGGGTTAGCCACTTGATCCTGTACGGTTCCTATGCGCGCGGCAAGTTCAAGCGCGACAACCCGGTTCAGGCACGCGCCGAAGAGCAGGCCTTGATGCAGCTCATCCGCAGTGGCTGGGGCAGGGACAATCCAGCTTTCCGCCAGGTATTCACCTCGCTGTTCCTGCCCCAGGGTACGCCGGTGCAGCACAGCTGGTTCAACGACTTGCAGCGCATTTCCACTTCACCGGAGAATGCCGTGCGGTTTCTGCAAGTATTCGCCGAGACCGATGTGCAGCTCCTCGCCACGCAAGTTCAGGTACCCACCCTGGTGTTGCATGCCACGGGTGATGCCAGGATTCCCTTCAATGAAGGCCGGCTGCTGGCCAGTCTGATACCAGGGGCGCGTTTCGTCCCGCTGGACAGCCTGAACCATATCCTGCTGGAGAGCGAGCCGGCTTATCGGATTTTTCTGGACGAGATGCTCGGGTTCATTGCCACCGCATCCGATCAGTCGCCGCAGCTCGCCGTCGCCGCGGCGGTGGACGAAACCGTGCTGGTGGTTGATGATGATGAACAGATTCGAGCCCTGCTGGTGGATTACCTGAGTGACCATGGTTTTCAGGTGGATCAGGCGGCTGGCGGGGAGGCGATGCGTGAGTGCCTGAACCGGCGCGTGCCGCAGGTTGTGCTGCTGGACCTGCGCCTGCCGGGTGAAAGCGGTCTCAGCCTGATGCGTTATCTGCGCGAACACCATGAACTGGGGGTGATCATGATTACCGGTGACGGTGAGACCGTCGATCGGGTGGCCGGGCTGGAACTGGGCGCGGACGATTATATCGCCAAGCCCTTCGATCTCCGCGAACTGCTGGCCCGGGTACGCAGCCTGATGCGGCTGTGCCGGCGCCGACCCGTCTTGCGTACCTGACCTGCGAGGCATCCGGTGATCGGGAGGAGGCGATGACGGACAGCAGCGACCAGAAACCCATCGTGGAGGCGCTGAAAAGCGCGGCCCTGGCGGTATCCGGCGCGCATGGCCACACGATCTTCCAGGAGCTGGTGCGGTTTCTCGCCACCATCGTCGAGGCCGACTGGGTATTCATCGCCATCCGGGAGACCGAGAGGTCCGAACGCATGCATGTGCTGGTTTCCTGGAGCGACGGTGTCCTGGCCGAGAACTTCGACTACGACCTGCCCGGCACCCCCTGCGAGACGGTGGTCGGCCGACAGTTCCGGCTGTTCGCGGACCGGTTACCCGAGTGCTTTCCCCATGACAAGGCTCTGGTCAGCATGGGGATGCGCGGCTATGCGGGCTATCCGTTGACGGACGTCCAGGGCCGGCCGCTGGGCTTGATCGGCATGATGTCGCGACGCCCGATCACGCAAGCCGATGTGGTCGAGTCGGTGATGAAGATCTTCGCCGTGAGGGCAGCGGCTGAACTGGAGCGCGATCGCATGGACCGCGAGTTGCGCGCCTCGGAGGCCAGCTATCGGGCGATCTTCGAGTCCTCCGAGGACTGCATCTTCATTCATGACATCGACACCGGCGCTTTTGTCGATGTCAACCCCAAGGCCTGTGAGATCTACGGGTATGACTACGACACCATGCTGAAGCTGCATCCCGGAGCCCTGGGTTCCGGCGAGGCACCCTACACCGAGACCGAGGCCAGGCGCTGGATTGCCCGGGCGCGGGACGGGGAGATCGTCCGTTTCGAGTGGCAGCGCAAGAATGCCGATGGCAGCCGCCATTGGGACGAAGTCATCCTGAAGCGCATCCGGCTGGCCGGGCTTGACCGGATTCTCGCGGTAACTCGCGACATTACCGCGCGCAAGCGGGCCGCCGAGGAGAGTACACGGCTGGAAGCCCAGCTGCGCCAGGCCCAGAAGATGGAAGCCATCGGCCATCTGGCGGGGGGAATCGCGCATGATTTCAACAATATCCTCACCAGCATCACCGGTTATCTGGCACTCGCCAGCGAGCGCCCGGCCGGTCTGAACGATCCCAAGCTCGTCCGCTACCTGAACCAGGCCGAGGTGGCCGCTGGTCGGGCGCGTGAACTGATCCGGCAGTTGCTCACCTTCAGTCGTGGCAAGCGGGGTACGCCTCGACCGCTGTCGCTGTCCGAACTGGTGGAGAATCTGTCGCACTTTCTGCGGCCGATGCTGCCCTCGTCGATCGCCATCAGCATCGATGCCGGTGGGGTTCCCGACTGCGTGCTGGCCGATCCGGTGCAGCTCGAACAGGTCGCGATGAATCTATGCATCAATGCGCGCGATGCGGTCGGCGGACAGGGCTGCATCCGGATCGCCGTCGAGCGTCACGAGCGGCTGGACACCTTGTGCACCTCCTGTCGTGCCCCGGTGCGCGGTGCTTTCGTCGCCCTGCTGGTCGCCGATGACGGGGTGGGCATCGATCCTGGCGTGCTCGATCGCATGTTCGAACCGTTCTTCACCACCAAGGATGCCGGC
>CAYMHN010000098.1:0-9523 GCA_964390235.1 uncultured Candidatus Competibacteraceae bacterium | reverse complement strand
AATACCGGCCATTCGGGAACGTCGGTGTCCCACTCGACCAGGGTCGGTAGCGGCCCGGAACGGTTCAGCGCCCGCTGGTATAAATCCCACACGGCATCGGCCACCGGCCGGTCGTGGGTGTCGATTAGCAAACACCCGCCCGTGTCGTCGGTTTGCTGGTCATGGCCGGCGACATGGATCTCTCCGACATGCTCCATCGGAAACCGGGCTATGTAGTCCCGTGGATCGAAGCCATGGTTGCCGGCCGACACGAACACATTGTTCACGTCCAGCAGCAGGCCGCAGCCGGTTCGTCGGGCCAGTTCCTCCAGGAACTGGACCTCGTCGATGTCGCTGTTGGCGAAACGTACATAGGTGGACGGGTTCTCCAGCAGCATGCGGCGGCCAAGGCAGTCCTGCACCCGGCGGATGCGCTCGGCGATCCAGCGCAGCGTCGCCTCGGTGTAGGGCACGGGCAGCAGATCGTTGAGAAAGCCCGTGCAGTCGCTCGACCAGGCGAGGTGCTCGGAGAACAGGCCGGGCTCATAGCGCCGGACCAGCGCGGCCAGACGCGCCAGGTGGTCGGTATCCAGGGGCCGGGCGCCGGCGATCGACAGTCCCACGCCATGCAGCGACAGCGGGTACTGCTCACGGATGGCTTCGAGATAATGGTGGGGTGGCCCACCGTCCCCCATGTAGTTCTCGGGGTGAACCTCGAACCAGTCGATGGCGGGTCGGGTATCCAGAATGGTCCGGTAGTGCCGCGCCTTCAAGCCGACCCCGACGCTGGCCGGGATCGGCGACTTGACGGACGGACCGGACGAGACAGCCTCGGCATACCTGGCTGGCTCGCTCATGGCGTGATCCGGGCCGGGGATCAGGATTGGCCGGGCAGGTCCCGGTCCAGGGGTTCGAGGCTGCCTACCCGGTCCCCGGGCACCTCGATCTCTTCGCAAGTACCCGCCGGAACCAGGGTCCAGGCATTGCCCTGGTAGTCCACCGAAGAGGTGCCGGCGCAAGTAGTGCCCGGACCAGCCGCGCAGTCGTTCTGCCCGGCGAGCGATACGCCATAACATTTTTCCATGTCACTGGCGAGAACGGCCGGGGCAAAGGCGGCGCCCGACAGGGCGATGGCGACGGCGCCGGCCAGGCCGGTCGCGGAAAGTTTTACGGTTGTGGACATGAAGCTGCTCCTGTATGAGTTCGATGATGGTCCGAGGCAATGCGATTGCCCCGAAGACGGCCGTGGAATCGAAATCACTACCGTCTTGCGAACTTCATACGAGCACACCGGGAAATCGGATGCAGCAATCGGGAATTCCCGCTTGGATCACCCCACCAGCTTCAAGCCCACCGGCAGGGCATCGCCGTACAGGCGCTGCTGATCGGCCGCGTCCAGCTCGGTGACTTCGCGCACCATGCGTACCCAGTGCTCGGTGGCCTTGACGGTGTGCAGCTTGCCGACCACCTGTTCGCGCAGTTCGACTTCCAGATCGCGTTCGCGGTCGCCGCTGAGCCGGGCCAGCAATACGGCGGCGAAGGCGGCGGGCTGGACTTTTTTCCAGTCCAGGGCAAGCAGGACCCGCAGCCACTCGGTGGCGGTCTCGCGCCCGACCACGTTGTGGGCGCTGCCGTACAGGGGAACGCGGCTGCCCAAGCGGCCCAGGGCCTGCCAGGTCTGGGCCGACTCGCCCTTGCCGGCCAGTCGCTCCAGCCACCAGTCGCCCAGTTCGGCCTTGCGCGTCGGCGGCAGGTGCTCCAGGCTAGCGGCCAGCCGCACCATGTCCTCGTAGCCGAGTTTCCTGATCCCCTTGAGCTTGACCTTGCGCGCCGGTGGCAGTAGCCAGGGTTCCAGTTCATCGAGGATGCGGGACTGGGCCGCAGCCGGCAGTCCACCGGCGATGCGCCGCCATAGCGTCCACCACTCGGCCCAGTTCTGGGCTTCCTTGACATGCTGAATGCCCTCGTCGTACAGCGGCCAGAGCTGTTCCACCCGCCAATCGTCCAGCGGATAGCCGAAACCGGGTCGCAGGCTGTAGCCGCTCAGATTCAGCCACAAGCGTTCGTGGTCGGCGCTGCGTCGGCGCCGCCGGGCGCCGTCCAGCAGCACCGCAAACAGCTCGCGCAGCAGAGCGGTGTCCCAGCCATCGCGCTTGCCCAGCAGTTTCTCCAGATCGCTGCGCAGGGTCTTGATGCCGCGGGGATCGACCTTCTCGGAACGGCTACCGTAGTATTGCCCGATCAGCTCCATGGCCTGGTCGAAGCGGGGGGGTAGCCGGGTCGGTTCCCGGGTCTGGGGCATGCTGCCGCGCAGCTGGAATTCCAGGCGCCAGCGGCGGGCTGGATCATCGGCCGTTACGCAGTCCACCGCCAGGGTGCCGACCTCGGTCAGCTGGCTGGCCAGTTCCACCGGGACCTCACCCGTGCCCTCGACCACGGTGGCCAGCGGTGGCAGCTTGACGAAGCCCTCGCTGTCCGCGCTTACGATCTGACCGGCCCGGTAGCGTTTGCCGTCATGGCCGGAGGCTAGGTGGAAGCGCACCGGCTGGCCCAGACGCAGCACGAACTGGCGCTGTTTCAGGCGGATCTCATGGCCTTCCTCGGTGCCGCGTGGCAGCAGGCAGACGGCCTGCGGCTCGCGTTGTTCGCCTTCGACCAGCAGGAACACGCTGCGCGCCGTCCCGCCGCCGATCCTCAGCCCCTTGCCGCGCCGCGCCAGGCCGTAGGCCACCGCGCCACAAGCCACCGCCCGGTCCGGGTCGGGGTTGGCCAGCAATCGGGGCGGGACGCCGCGCCAGTCGGCCAGCTGTTCCAGCAGACGTTGGCGCAACAGCTCGGCATGGAACACGCCGCCGTTGAGCAGCAGTGCATCCGGCAGGCCGGGTTCGGCCTGGCGGGTCAGAAAGGACGCCAGGTGGCGGCTGATAGCCGGATCGGCGGCATAAGGGAGACCGAACTCGACGATGGCGCCACGCCGCCGGGTGGGTTGGGCGTCGGCCGCGACCCGCGGCAGAAAACCGTCGAGCAGGTCCAGTACCTCGGCTCGGCTCAGTTCCGCCGAGCGGGCACTGCCCACCAGCCGACTGCCGCCGCCGAGCAGGGTAACCGTGGTCGATTCGGGGCCGTCGGGGGCCAGCAGCCGCTCCTTGGCCGCCCGGCACTGCTGCACCAGCTGGGCCAGTTGTCCGGCGCCCAGCTTGCGCGTCTCGCCGAGACGCTGCTCGACGTGGTGGGCGATGGCCAGGTCCATATTGTCGCCGCCCAGCATCAGGTGATCGCCGACCGCGATCCGGGTCAGGCGCGGACCATCATCGGTGGATTCCACCCGGATCAGGGTCAGATCGGTAGTGCCGCCGCCGATATCCACCACCAACAACAGCCGGGTGTCGCCCAGCGCCTCGCTCAGCTGCTGACGATGGCGGTCGATCCAGGCGTAGCAGGCCGCCTGCGGCTCCTCCAGCAGATGCACCTGTTCCAGTCCGGCCAGTCGGGCGGCTTCCACGGTCAACGCGCGAGCGTCCTCGTCGAACGAGGCCGGCAGGGTCAGGATCAGATCCTGTTGACCCAGTGGATGGTCGGGGAAACGCTGATCCCAGCCTGCCCGTACATGGGCCAGATAGGAGGCGCTGACCGCCAGCGGCGAGAGCTTGCCGATGCGCTCGTCGCCGCCCCAGGGCAGGATGGCGGCGCTGCGATCCACCGCCGCGTGCGACAGCCAGCTCTTGGCGCTGGCGATCAGCCGACCCGGTACCTTGGCGCCCAGTTCGCGGGCCAGTTCGCCGACCACGCCTAGTGGTAGCTCCCGTTCCAGTTCCGGCGCGGGCCAGGGCAGGGTGCGGTCGGCGCTATTGAGTTCGCCTTCGGTCGGGTGATATCGGAACGAAGGCAACAGCGGCCGCGCCGCCACCGCGCCCGGCGCCACCAGCTGCTCGATGCCGAACGGTTGAATGGCGCGATCCTTGCTGCGGGTGTCGGCATAGGCCACCACCGTGTGGGTAGTGCCCAGATCGATGCCGACGATGTAGCGCGGCCTGGCGATGGCCTAGTCCTCGCCGCGAGTGTCGAACTCCACGTTCCAGACCTCCTTGCCGGTGCGTGGAACCGCTTCCAGGCGCAGCGTGCCGACCTCGGTCACTGCGGCCCGCAACCGCACCGGGACGATCTCGCCGGGCGCCCGGCCCTCGGCCGGCAGTTCGGCGCCGATCGGCTCCAGTTCCTCCAACTCGTCCGCGTCCCAGTCCTCCAGCACCGTGCTGACCCGGTCCTGGCGCCGCACCGAGGAGCCGAAGAAGCGGAATCGGACCGGCTCGCCGACCACCAGACCGAATTCCTCCGGCAGCAGCTCGCCCTCGCTGCCTTCCTCCATGCCGAAGGGGGCGATGCACATGGCCGCCAGTGGTGGCTCCAGACCCGGTACCGCCGGCATGGCGCTCTCGATGCCGACATAATAGGCCTTGGCGGTACCGCCCCGGATGCGCACCCCCTTGCCGCGCCGGGCATAGCCGTAATAGGCCGCGCCACGGGCCACGGCCAGATCCAGATCGGCGCCTGCCAGCCGTCGTGCCGGTTTGGCGCCATCGGCCTCCAGCCAGCGGTTGAGGATCTCCAGGGTACGCTCGGCCAGCCTCTGTGCCTTGAACACACCGCCATTGAACAATACCGCGCTGGGATGGATGAAGCCGGCACCCTCGGCCAGGGTGATCCCGTCGAGTTCGGCGCCGGCGTTGAGCTGGCGGGTCAGGAAAGCGGCCAGGTGGCGGGTGATGCCGGCGTCCTGGGCATAGGGCAGGCCCAAGCGGGTGAGCGCGCCGCGGGTGCGGCTCTGCGGTTGGGCGTCGGCCTCCACCACCGGGAAGAAGCCGTCCAGCAGGCTGCGCTCGACCTCCTCGCGGCTCAGTTCGGATTTCAGCGTGCCGCCGATCAGCTTGGAGCCGCGACTCGGTACCACCACCGGCACGCTGGCCAACTCCGGGTCGGCCAGCAACTGTTCCTTGGCACCGCGACAGCCGTGGGTCAGGGCTTGCAACTGCCACAGATCCAGCTTCTTGCCCTCGCTGGCCAGCTTGGCGCGGATCAGCGCGGCCAGGGCCAGGTCCATATTGTCGCCGCCTAGCAGGATATGATCGCCGACCGCGATCCGGCTCAAGGCCAGCGCGCCGTCCTGCTCGGTGACCGCGATCAGCGACAGATCGGTGGTGCCGCCGCCGACATCGATCACCAGGATGATGTCGCCGACTTCGACCTGATCGCGCCACTCGCCACGACTGGCCTGAATCCAGCTGTACAGGGCCGCCTGCGGCTCCTCCAGCAGGGTGAGTCGATCCAGGCCCACGGCCTTGGCGGCCTCGGCGGTCAGTTCGCGTGCCGCCGGATCGAACGAGGCCGGCACGGTCAGCACCACGTCCTGCTCGGCCAGGGGGGTGTCCGGGTGCGCTTGATCCCAGGCCGCGCGCAGGTGCTCGATGTAGAGTATCGACGCCTGCAAGGGGGACAGCTGCTCGATCTCGTCCGGGGCTTCCAGCGGCAGTACCGGCATGCGCCGGTCGATGCCCGGATGGCATAGCCAGCTCTTGGCGCTGGCCACCAGCCGGATCGGGGTGCGGCCACCCAGGTTGCGAGCCAGTTCACCGACCACCAGGCGGTTCTCAGGGCTCCAGGGCAACTGCCGGTCGGCCTCGGTCAGTTCGTCCGGATGTGGCAGATAGATGAACGAGGGCAGCTGGGTGCGCTCCTCCACCGTGCCGGGCGCGGTCAGCTGCGGGATCGGCACGACCTCCAGGACCACGTCCTCGCCGTCGCTGGCCGCCGGATCGACCCGGGCCAGCACGCTATTGGTGGTGCCGAGGTCTATGCCCACCGTGTACTTCGCGTCATTCACAGTTCGACCTCCGCTGGCGCCAGCACGCTGACATCATGCCCGGAGGTGATCTTGGGCAGCCGGCTGTCGCTGGCGCGCCAGCCGCGATGGGCCAGGGTACCGGTGAACGGCGGGTCGCCGAGCACATTGCCGGTCAGCCGGAAGGCGCCGGCGTCGAAACCGCGTTCCAGGGTCAGCCGCGCGCCTTCCTCCCGGTCGATGACCGGTGCGATGGTGAAATACTGGCGCAGCACCTTGCGGCAGCCCTCATGCACCACCCGCACCGCGCCGCCGATCTCGGCGTCGGAATAGCCGGTGATGTCCTCTTCCAGGAAATCGACCAACCGGCCTTCCTGCTGCAACAGGCCGAGCAGTTGCAGGGCCGCGTCGGGCGGCGCGCTTTGCAGCGTCGGAGGCGACGGTGCGGTGGGTGCCGGCTGGTCGATGCGCGCCGCCAGCGCGGCGTCGGTCAGTACCCGCCAGGCCAGCGCCAGGCGAGCCATCAAACCAGGGGGGGATACACTCATGAACAGACTCCAGAAGGAACAATGTTGCAATGCAAGAAAAAACTATGCTACCACGCCCACATTCCCGGGGCCTGTGGATTTCTTGCCCGCGCCGGGTGGGTCATCGCTGCTGACGTTGATCGTCGGCCGGAGGACAGCGGGGGTTGCTGTGCCCGGGAGGGTTGGACCCCAGGTGAAGCTTCAGGCGTGGCTGCGCTCCAGCCAGCGCTTGCCGGGCATGGGCTGGTAGTCCTTGAAGCGGTCCAGCAACCGCCCCGGATCATCGTCGCCCAGCACCGCCGCGAGCTGCTCGGCGCGCACGAAACCTTGGTTCACGCAGTGTTCCAGATAGCCGATCAGGCCGTCGAAAAAACCCTCGACATTGAGCAGGCCGATCGGTTTCTGGTGCATGCCGAGCTGAGCCCAGGTCAGGATCTCGAACAGTTCGTCCAGGGTACCGAAGCCACCGGGCAGGGCGATGAAGGCATCCGACAGCTGCTCCATCATGGCCTTGCGCTGATGCATGGTCTCGACCAGGTGCAGCATCGACAGGCCATCGTGCGCCACCTCACGCTTGCGTAGCGCGGCCGGGATCACGCCGATCACCTCGCCGCCGCCGGCCAGCATGGTATCGGCGATTACACCCATCAGGCCGACACTGGCACCGCCATAGACCAAGCCGATCCGGCGATCCAGCAGGATCCGTCCCAAAGTCCGGGCCGCCGTTGTATACTCGCGGCGGCTCCCGGGGCTGGAACCGCAATACACACATACACGTTGCATGAAGATCCCCAACCCTGATGAATTGTTATCGAAATTTGTTCCGCCAGTATATAAGGCTTGGAATGACAATGGGATGACAATCCCGACCGCAACTTGGACCACGGTTTTGCGAGCCTGGTTCGCGTGCCAGGAGCATCACGTGTGGCACTGATTCTCCACGTCACCGGCGAGCGTGCCGAATGGTGGCGGCAGACCATGCAAGCCCTGCTGCCCGAAATCGAATGCCGAGCCTGGGCCGCGCACGGTAATCCCGACGAGATCGATTATGCCGTGGTCTGGAAACCGCCACCGGGTGGACTGGCCAGGTTTCCCGAGCTGCGTGCCGTGTTCTCGATCGGCGCCGGAGTGGACCATATACTTTGCGATCCACAGTTGCCCGAGGTTCCGGTGATCCGACTGGCTGGCCCGGCCCTGGTCCAGCGCATGCGCGAGTACGTGGCGCTGCACGTGTTGCGCTGTCACCGCCACCAGCGGGAACTGGACCTCGCCCAGCAAGCCGGCGAGTGGTGCCAGCGGATCACGCCGCCGGCCGGCGAGCGCACGGTCGGCGTCATGGGTCTGGGCGAACTGGGTCGGGTGGCGGCCGGGACGCTGGTCTCACTGGGTTTCCGGGTGCTGGGCTGGAGCCGCACGCCGCGCCGAGTCGAGAACGTGGAATGCTTCCATGGCGACGCTCAGTGGCCGGCGTTTCTGGCCCGTAGCGAGATCCTGGTCTGCCTGCTGCCACTGACCCCACGGACCGAAAACATTCTGAACCGAACCACTTTCGAGCAGCTGCCGCGCGGCACCCGGGTGATCAACGCCGGGCGCGGCGAGCACCTGGATGAAGCCGATCTGCTGGCGGCGCTGGACAGCGGCCAACTGGCCGGCGCGGTACTCGATGTATTCCGCACCGAACCCCTGCCCGCGGAACATCCCTTCTGGTCACACCCCGGGATCACCGTAACCCCGCACCTGGCCAGCCTGGTGGACCCGGATACCGGTTGCCGGCTGCTGGCCGACAATATCCGCCGCTTCCTGGCCGGCGATCCGCTGAGCGAGCTGCGCGTGGACCGACGTCGGGGTTATTGAACCGACGTTCTGGCCGCCGCCACCGGCGAGGACGGATCGGTGGCGCCGTGGAACCGGCCGCTGGCGGGATCGATCAGCACCGCGCTCGGGCAGGCATAGAGCTTGGGATAGACCTTGAGATCGGCGGGTTCCAGGAGGAACTCGCCGGCCAGTGTCTCGACGGTCTCGGCCGGCAAGCGAGGGTCGATTTGCAGCTTGCCGTTATTCACGGCCTCGATGCGCGGGGTGTGGAAGGCCTGCTCCAGGCTCATGCGGTAATCCAGCAGCAGGGCGGTGAGCTGGGCTACCGCCGGGACGATATGGTTTGCTCCCGAGGCGCCGATCGCGAACCACGCCCGACCGTCGCGCACGGCGATCGTCGGGCACATGTTCGAACTGTTGATCCGCTTGCCACCGGCCAGCGAGGTGGGGCGACCGGGTCGCGGGTCGAAATAGCCGATGGCGTTGTTCATCAGGATTCCGGTGCGAGGTAGCACCACCTGGCTGCCGAAGCGCTCCAGCAGGGTGTTGGTCAGCGCCACCACGTTGCCCTCGGCGTCGGCCACGCTGAGGTGGGTGGTGCAGCCGTGCTCGCCAGACGGGTCGATGCGTCGCTGATGGGCGGCGAAGGCGGCGTCCAGGCCGCGCGCATAGGCCCGGTAGGTGTCGGCGCCGACCACCGCGTCGAGGGTCAGCTCGCGTTCGACCGAAGCCAGCATGTCCAGCAGTCGTCGGGCCCCGCTGGTGGCGTCGGCGGCGAACACCCGCGCGCCGCGATGTTCGCCGCTCAGCGGTTCGACCCACTCGGCCCGGTAGTTGGCCAGATCCTCCAGGGTGATGGCGCTGTCGCCGGCCCGCAGATCGGTGACCATGGCCTCGGCCAGGGCCCCGCGATAGAAATCCTCCGGTCCGTGCTCGGCCAACCGGCGCAGGGTCTCGGGCAGCTTGCCCAAAGGACGGTACTGGTCGGGCTGGGGTGGGCAGCCGTCGTCCAGATACAGACCACTGGCCACCGGGTCGTGGCGCAGCTGGTGCATCTGCAAGGCGATGTTGAGGGTGGCGAACCAGTCCACCGGTAAACCTCGTTCGGCCAGATCCACGGCCGGTTGCACCAGCCGGTCCCAGCCCAACCTGCCGAACCGCTCATGGGCCGCCGCCAGACCGGCCACCGCGCCGGGCAGGGCGATCGAACCGGGACCGTAGACATTGCGGCTGCCGACCACGCCGGGGTAGTTCATCAGGGTCGGCGGGGCGGTCGGGTCGATGGGATAATCGTCCGGATTCAATCCGGCGGGAACCTGACCCTGGAAATTGAGCGCCTGCGCCCGCCGTTCGGCGGCCGACCAGA
>CAYMHN010000097.1:0-9523 GCA_964390235.1 uncultured Candidatus Competibacteraceae bacterium | reverse complement strand
ACCAGCGAGGACTGCACGCTCATCGCCGAGCGGTAGCCGGAATCGACCCGCTCGACCTCGCGCGCCACCAGGCCGTAGCAGACATAGCTCAGCCCGGAACCGCCGTACTGCTCGGGTATCGTCGGGCCGAGCAGACCCAGTTCGCCCATCTCGTTCATGATCTCGCGGTCGAAGCGCTCGTGCCGGAACGCATCGCGCACCCGCGGCAGTAGCCGCTCCTGGCAGTAGTCGCGGGCGCTGTCGCGCACCATGCGTTCCTCCTCGCCCAGCTGCTGCTCCAGCAATAAGGGATCGTCCCAGACGAATGCGGCATGGTTGCTCATGATGGTCTCCGATCGTGGATGCTTTGATCTTTCTATTATGCGCGGTCGGGACGCCAAGCCCAAGTGGCCGCCCGCGAAGCGCCTTTGCCGCAACAGCCTATGTGCGGTAGCATGCGTCGCCATCCGCCATTCCTCAACCCTCGCAACGTCGGCACGTTGTAAGCCGGGCTTGGCTGCTTCAGCAATCCTGACGGAGAATCCGATTGTTCGAACTGTTCGCGCCCTGGGTGCTGGCTTATATCGCGCTGAGCTTTGTCGTCGCCGGCTTCGTCAAGGGGCTGGTCGGTTTCGGCCTGCCGCTGGTGGCGGTGGCAATGACCGGTCAGGTAGTGAGCATCGAGCAGGCGGTGGTGCTCAATGTGCTGCCGGTGATCCTGTCCAATCTGCTCCAGGCCTTCAACGGCGGACATGCGCTACCGGCCTTGCGCCGCTTCAAGTGGTTGATCCTCGCCTTGCTGATCGGGCTGGCCATTGGCACCCAATTGCTGCTGATCATCGATTCCGACCGCCTGCTGCTGCTGCTCGGCTTCATCGTGCTCGGCTATTGCGCGCTGGACATGTTCGGACTGCGGCTCTACATCCGGCCTCGCCACGAAACCCCGGCCGGTATGCTGGCCGGTATGGTGGCCGGGGTCATGGGTGGACTGTCCACGGTCTACGGCCCGCCGCTGGTGATGTATCTGCTGGGCGTGCGACTGCCGCGCGCCGAGTTCATCGCCACCGTCGGCCTGCTCTGGCTGCTGGCGGGTCTGTTTCTGGCCCTGAACTACTGGGCGGTATCGCTGCTCACCGGACCGCTGGCCCTGTTGTCACTGGCGCTGGCGATACCGACCATTCTGGGATTCTTGCTGGGCGACCGACTGGGTCGGCGCTGCGACCAGCAGCTGTTCCGGCGCCTGTTGCTGCTGATGCTGGTGATCGTCGGCCTGAACCTGATCCGGCGCGGGCTGGTTTAGGTGAATTCCACGAAAGACTCTACCCAGCGGTAGGGTGCGCACCGCGCACCGGCCCGGATGGTGCGCGGTGCGCACCCTACTGTTTGTTTGGATCGCTTTCGCCCACGTCCCCGGGCGTGTGGATCACGCCAGCGGCTTGCCCTGGTTCAACACATGACGGTCGTGCAGATTTACCAGTTCGGCCATGGCGGAGGACAGCCCACCGCCGGGCGAACCGATTTGATTGCAGACCCCATGAGCGCGCGCCTGCTGTTCGTACTTCCTGAGCCAGGTGTCAAAGGCATTGCGAGCCTCTGGCGTCTCCCTGGGGAATAGATTCGGCACCCTGGCGCTGCCACAACGCCAAGGCTTGGGGGTGAGACGGGCCCGAAAGCAGGCTTGCGAGCGGCACAGCTTGACATAGAGAGGATCGCTGCCCAACTGCTCGAAGATCGCCCGGGTGGCCTCATCGGTCGGATCGAAACCTTGGTTGGTGATCATCACCCGATATCCACCGCGGGTCTCGTAGACCCGCAGCTCGAATTGAGGGTTGTCCCGCCGGAAGCGATCAATGCGTTCCAGCGCGCGGGACTGCCGAGCGCGCCGGGAGCTGAACAGCGCCAGCAGTCCAGCCAGGAATCCAAGTGCCCGATTGTCCACGTCGGCGATCAGCAGCGTGGCCGTGTTCAGCACCAGGGCACCGTAGCGGTTGCGGGTAACGGCACCGATCAGGGTGCCATTGTCATCGGTGATTTCCCGGATCAGTTCCTCGCGCAGTTCCCCCTCGGCATACTCGTACCGATTCGGCATGTTGCCCGCGCTGAGCTTGGCGATGGTGCGATCGAGCTTGTCCCGGGCCAGCCGTCTGGCCTGGGCGAGGCTGTCGTTGGAACCACCCCAGCGCACCAGAGCGTAAACCATTCCCTTGGGATCACGCGCGGTGCCGGTTTCATTGGCCCAGTATTTGGCGACTTTCATCTCTAATTCCCCTTGAATACCCACCGTATCTGGTGGATTCATTGTTCAACAAGCCGATAAATCCACCGAATCTGGTGGATATCCATCGTCAGCACACCCTGTGAAACAGGATGATTATAATTTAAAATATTGATTTATAATATATTATTCCGCATTGGCAGGATCTGGCGCGAGCCTTGCTGAGGATAGTGAAAACCTTCGCTGACATCACAGCGTTTCAAGACGAACCACCGGAGAGTAGCCATGAATATCGAACAACGTCTATCCGCGAGTTGTTACCGCGTCTGGCTTCCGGCGATCAACAAGCCGTTGCGGCTGGTGTTCGGAACCCTGGCCCTGTGGTACCGGCGACTCGAAGAGCGCCGGCGATTGGCCGACCTGGGCGATACCTTGATCCGCGACAGCCGGTTGAGCCGCAGCCAGCTCCACAAGGAGGCCAGCAAGCCATTCTGGCGGGCCTGAATCGATTCACCCGGTTCCGGTCGTTTCCATGATCCGATCCCGCTCGGCGAACAGCCAGTCGCGGAAGGCAATCAGCTTGGGTCGCTCGGCGGTATACCGAGGGCATACCAGATAATAGGCGTAATCGGCCGGCAGACTGAGTTCGAACGGCTTGATCAGCCGTCCGGCGGCCAGTTCATCCTCGACCAGCACGCTACGCGCCAGCGCCACGCCCTGACCGGCCAGGGCCGCCTGGATCAGCATGCTGGAGTCCTCGTAGATCGTCCCCCGCTCCGGGTCCACCCCCTCGATATCGGCCGCCATCAGCCAGGCCCGCCACTCGACGCAGCCGGAATCATGCAGCAGATAGTGGTGGCGCAAATCCGCCGGGCAGCGCAGCGGCGGATCGCCCGCAGCAAGGTCCGGACTACATACCGGAAACACGTCCTCGGTCATGAACCGCCAGACCTGTAATCCGGGATAGTTGCCACGCCCGTAGCGGATGGCCAGATCGACATCGTCCTGGTTGAAATCGGTCAGCGCCGTGGACGGCGCCAGCCGCAGGTCGATGTCCGGATGGCGGCGCTGGAACCGCCCCAGACGGGGTACCAGCCAGCGGGTGGCGAAGGACGGCAGCGACGATACCGTCAATACCCCGCTGGCATCATTGCTGTGCAAGCGCCCGGTGGCCTGACGCAAATCCTCCAGCGCCCGGTTCACCGCCTTGAGGTAGACCTGTCCCTGCTCGGTCAGCAGCAAGGCTCGGTTGAGCCGTTTGAACAGCGGCAGTCCCAGATGCTCTTCCAGGGCCTTGATCCGGTGGCTGACCGCAGCCTGGGTGACATGCAGTTCAACGGCCGCGCGAGTGAAGCTCAGATGGCGGCCGGCGGCTTCGAATACCCGCAGAGTGTCGAGTGGTGGTAGTCGTGTGGACATAGTCGTTCACATTACCAATAATAATCCGAATTATAAATAATCATCGTTTGTGAGTCACCCTGTGTCGGCGTAAGGTAAGCCCTGCAAGCCAGCCACCGGAGACCGTCCATGAACCTCGATCGGCACCTGTTCACCAACCGCCATGCGCTTATTCTGCCATCGTTCGGCAAGCTGACAAGCCTGGTTTTTAATGCTCTGTCCTTGTGGTACCGGCGGATCGAGGAGCGCCGCCAACTGCTGGAAATGAGCGACGAGATACTGCGCGATGTCGGCTTGAGCCGGGCGGATATCCAGCGCGAGGCCGCCAAGCCCTTCTGGCGTAACTGATCGATTCAGATCAATCCCTTTTATCCGACTATCATCCGGAGCGCATCATGTTCAAACAAAATCTGCTGAAACTCGCGGTCACGGCCATAGCCTTGGGGGCGCTCTATGCCGCGGCTGTTACCGGCACGCCCCGCAACTGCCTGACCCCGGTCGAGGTGGCCGAAGCCCAGGCCAATAGTTGGCAAGGCATCTCGCTGTCCTGCAACGAGACGGTGCGGCTGGCAAGGCTGCGGGAAAATCGGCCGCTATTGACCGACTCCGGATACGCGATTGACATCAACGGGAAACGATAGCCATATATCCTGGTGACTGAATCCGTAACCATCCGAGGTCAGACACCATGCCAAGCGATATCCGGAGCATCCTCCTCTCGGGCACCACCGCCGAAGCCACCGAACACTTCGACCGGGCCGTGCGGGCCTTCAATATCTACCGCGGCGATCCCATCGCCGAGTTGGACGCCGCCATCCAGGCGGCGCCCGAGTTCACCATGGCGTATCTGCTCAAGGCCTGGCTGTACGGTCTGGCCACCGAGCCGGCGGCGGCGGCCGAGGCCGTCGCCCTGGTCGATCGGGCCCGCGGCCTGGCCGGCAACGAACGCGAAGCCTCGCACATCACCGCCCTGGATAAACTGCTACGAGGCCATTGGGTAGCGGCGGCGACCGCCATGGATTGGCACAATATGCGCTATCCGCACGACCTGATCGGCTTGCAGCTCGGCCATCTGCTGGACTTCTACCGCGCCAATGCCCGCGATCTGCGCGATCGTATCGCCCGCGCCCTGCCGCAATGGTCCGAGTCCATGCCCGGTTATCCCATCGTGCTGGGCATGTACGCCTTCGGGCTGGAGGAAGCCGGCGACTACGCTCGAGCCGAGGAGTTCGGCCGCCGGGCCATCGATCTGGAACCGCTGGACTGCTGGGCGCATCATGCGGTCGCCCATGTCATGGAGATGCAAGGCCGCGCCCAGGACGGCATCGGCTGGATGATCGCGCGCGAACCCCATTGGTCGGGCGATGACAACTTCTTCAAGGTCCACAACTGGTGGCACCGGGCGCTTTGCCATCTGGATCTGGGTCAGACCGACGAGGTGCTGCGGCTCTACGACGGTCCCATCCGTTCCGGCCGCAGCCAGGTGGCCCTGGACATGATCGACGCCTCTGCCCTGCTCTGGCGGCTGGAACTGGCTGGCCACGAAGTCGGCGACCGCTGGAGGGAATTGGCCAGTTGCTGGGATCAACACGCCGACGGGAAGTTGTACCCGTTCAATGACTGGCACGCCGTAATGGCCTATCTGGGTGCCGGACACGAGACCGAGATCCGCCGGGTGATGGCCGCTCTGGAAACAACCGGTGGTTCCGCACCCGGCGACACCGCCCGCTGGGCCAGCACCATCGGCCTGCCGGTGATCGAGGGCTTTGTCGCCTTCAAGCTCGGCGACTACCGGCGCAGCGTCGAACTGCTGCATCCGGTGCGCTATCTTGCCAACCAGTTCGGCGGCAGCCACGCCCAGCGCGACATCATCGACTGGACCCTGACCGAGGCCGCGTTGCGCGGCGGTCAGACCGGAATCGCGCGCGCGCTGGCCCATGAACGACTGGCGCTCAAACCGCACAGCCCGGTGAACCTGGGTTTTCTGCGCCGGTGCCAGAACGTGGCATAGGGCCAGCGGTGGGTTACGCGGCCAGGCCGCTAACCCACCCTACCCGGTCACCGGAAGGATCCGAGTGGCCGGCGCCCATTTATTCAACCTGCGGGGTCACCGCCGAACCCGCCAGGATTCCCCCGTCGATGGTGATCTCGGCGCCGGTCATGTAGCTCGCCTCGTCGGAGGCCAGCAGCACGGCGATCGCCGCCACTTCCTCGGGCGTGCCGAAGCGGCGCAGCGGGCAATCGCTGAGGAAGGCCTGCATCCGCGCTTCCCGGTCGGGGCCGTCACCCAGCACGGGCTCCCACATCGGTGTCAGAATCGCCGCCGGATGAATGGAATTGCAGCGGATATTCAGCCCCTGCTCGGCGCAGTACAGGGCCACCGTCCTGGTGTGATTGCGAACCGCCGCTTTCGAGGAAGCATAGGCCGCGGCGCCCGGAATGCCGACCTGGCCGGAGCGCGACGAGATATTGACGATGGAACCCGAGCCGTGGGGCCGCATGGCCCGGATCGCGTACTTGCAGCCCAGGAACACGCCGTCGAGATTGGTCCGGTGCACCTCGCGCCAGCTTTCCAGCGTGGCGTGCTCGGGGTCATGGGCGAAGTTGCCGGTCTCGAAACCCGTGATGCCAGCATTGTTGACCAGAATGTCCAGCCGGCTCCACTCCGCCAGGACCTCTTCGCTCACCCGCTGCCAGTCCGACTCCTCGCGCACGTCCAGGCGGCAATAGCGAGCGCTGTTACCCAGCGACGCGCAAACAGCCTGGCCGAGCGCATCGTCGATGTCGGTGAGATAGACCGACGCGCCGTTGGCGACGAAAGCCCGGGCGATGGCCTCGCCGATACCGCGCGCCGCGCCGCTTACCAGGGCGGTCTTTCCTGCAAGCCGATTCACCAAGCCACAAGCTCCTACTCAGACGCGCGCGTCGAACCAGACGTTCAATACCCGGCCGTCAATCTGAAATCGGACATGATTGTACTCCACAGTAGGTGCGACATAATGGATCACATTTTTGCAAAACACTTGATCGAGAGTGACAACCATGTCGAGCGAGCCTCCCTCAACCCTCTCCGCCGATCCGGCGGAAGTCTTTCTGCGCGCGCACCCCGATGTCGAGGTGATCGAAGCCTTGCTGACCGATACCAACGGGGTGATCCGCGGCAAGCAGCTGCCGGTCGGCGTCCTGCCCAAGCTGTTCAAGGGCGGGCTACGCCTGCCGGCCTCGGTGTTCGCCCTGGATATCTGGGGTCAGGATGTCGAGGCCAGCGGCCTGATCTTCGAGACCGGCGACGCCGACCGCGTCTGCGTGCCGGTGCCGGGCAGCCTGCGGCCGGTCCCCTGGCTCAAGACACCGACCGCGCAGCTGCTGCTGACCATGATCGAGGGCGATGGCCGGCCCTTTCATGCCGATCCGCGCCAGGTGCTGGCGGGAGTCCTGGAACAATACCGGCGGCTGGACCTGACCCCCGTGGTGGCCACCGAACTGGAATTCTATCTGTTCGATGCCCGACGCGACGAGCGGGGCCGGCCGCAACTGCCGGTATCCCCGGTCACCGGCCAGCGCATGTTCGATTCGCAGCTCTACGGACTCGACGAGTTGCAGGAATTCGGCGAAGTGTTCGGAGCCATCAACCGCGCCTGCGTGACCCAGAGGATACCCACCGACACCCTGATCGCCGAGCAGGCCCCCGGCCAGTACGAGATCAATCTCGTCCACGTGCCCGATGCGCTGGCCGCCGCCGACTACGCGGCGATGCTGAAGCGGGTGATCAAGGGCGTGGCCAGCGCCCACCGCTTGACCGCCAGCTTCATGGCCAAGCCGTTCGGTAATCGCTCCGGCAACGGTATGCACGTGCATTTCAGCCTGCTCGACCGGGACGGACACAATGTGTTCGACGATGGCAGCGAGCAAGGCAGTCCAGTGCTGCGCCAGGCCATTGCCGGGCTGGTGGCGACCATGGCCGACGGCATGGCGGTATTCGCCCCCAACACCAATTCCTATCGGCGCTTCCAGCCCGGCAGCCACGCGCCCATGGCGCCGGCCTGGGGCTATGACAACCGCTCCACGGCCCTGCGCATCCCGCTGGCCGATCCGGCCGCGATGCGCATCGAGCACCGGGTCGCCGGCGCCGATGCCAACCCGTATCTGACCCTGGCCACGATACTGGCCGGCGCCCTGCACGGCATCGAGCAGCGGCTGGAACCGCCGCCGGCCACGGTCGGCAACGCCTATGCCCAGCATCCGCGCAGCCTGCCCGATACCTGGGAGCATGCCCTGGAACGGTTCGAGAACTCGGACTTCATCCGCGAACGCCTCGGTGCCGGCGAGCAGAAGATCTACAGCGCCTGCAAATGGCAGGAACTGTTCGCCTTCCGCCGCCAGGTTACCCCCCTGGAATACGACGCTTATCTGAGGACTGTTTGATCATGAGTGCAACGACCATGACGACCGTCAACGCTTCGCAGCGCGCCGCGATCGCGCCGCAGCATGTGCAGTCCTATTACGCCGCCACCGTCAACCCGAGTCCGGCTCGCCCCGCCCTGCAAGGCGCGGCGAGCGCCGATGTCTGCGTGATTGGCGCCGGTTTCACCGGTCTGTCCACCGCCCTGCATCTGGCCGAACAAGGCTACCAGGTGATCGTGCTGGAGGGCGCCAAGGTGAGCTGGGGCGCCAGCGGCCGCAACGGTGGCCAACTGGTCAACGGCTTCAACCGTGACCTGGATGGCATCGCCCGGCGCTACGGCAAGGCCGCCGCCGAAGCCATCGGTCCGCTGCTGTTCGAGGGCGCCGAGATCATCCGCGAGCGGGTGGCAAAGTACGCCATAGCCTGCGATCTCAAGCCCGGCAATCTGTTCATGGCCTACACCCGCAAGCAGATGGCCGCTCTGGAACGGCGCAAGGACGTCTGGGAACGCTACGGACACACCGGCCTGGAACTGATCCCGCGGGAGCGGGTGCGCGAGTTCGTGAATACCGATCTCTACTGCGGCGGCCTGCTGGATCGCTGGGGCGGCCATGTACACCCCCTGAATCTGGCGCTGGGCCAGGCCGCGGCGATCGAATCCCTGGGCGGTACGATCCACGAACTCTCGCCGGTGACCCGGGTCCAGCCCGGCGCCAAGCCGGTGGTGTACACCGACCAGGGTCGGGTCACGGCGGATTTCGTGGTCGCCTGCGGCAATGCCTATCTGGGCGAGACCGTGCCGGAACTGGCCAGCAAGGTGTTGCCGGCCAGTTCGCAAGTGATCGCCACCGAGGTGCTGGGCGAGGAACTGGCCCGTTCGCTGCTGCCGCGGGATCACTGCGTCGAGGACATGAATTACTTCCTCGACTACTACCGCATCACCGGCGACCAGCGGCTGCTGTTCGGCGGCGGCACGGTCTACGGCGGCAAGGACCCGGACGACATCGTCGCCGAGATCCGCCCGCATCTGGTGAAGACTTTTCCGCAGCTCAAAGACAAGAAAATCGACTTCGCCTGGTCGGGCAATATCGCCCTGACCGTCAGCCGGGTACCACATATGGGCCGACTGGGTGGCAATGTCTATTTCGCGCACGGCTACAGCGGCCACGGCGTGACCGGCAGCCATCTGGCTGGCCGGCTGCTGGCCGAAGCGATTGGCGGCCAGTCCCAGCGGCTGGACGCCTTCGCCCGGCTCAAGCACATCCCCTTCCCCGGCGGGCGCCTGTTCCGTGTGCCGCTGACCCGGATGGGTGCCTGGTACTTCATGGCCAAGGAAAAGCTGGGGTTGTAAACCATCGAACCGACTGACATAGACGAGCTTTGCCATGAGCAACGATCAAGCGTTCACCAAGACCGACCTCTACGGTCGCGGGCGCGAGATGACCTATGGCGGCGCGCTGAGCTTTCTGCGCCGCAAGTACACCCGCGACCTGAGCGGCGTCGATGTGGCGGTCAGCGGCATTCCG
>CAYMHN010000096.1:0-9541 GCA_964390235.1 uncultured Candidatus Competibacteraceae bacterium | reverse complement strand
CGACAATGTCAGCCTGGCCATTGGGCTGTATATGATGATGATCGGCGAAGCGCTTTCCACGCGCATGCTGTTCGACTCGTGCTGTTTACGGTACAAGTCTAGGCGATGACCGCTGCACCCGCAAGCTTGCCAACCCGGACTTTCCCGCCCGTCTGAGCCCGGACAGGCATGCAGTGTAACCCCGGATGCCGATTTCAAGTAATACCTCATGGAGTTCGGTAGGGTAGACACTTGTTGCCCACGCGGATGCTGACGGTTTGTCCTCTCATGGTAAACTCCACCCAACCGATTGTACCGCGAGTCCCTGACCGTGACCGTCCGCTATGAGCAGAACCTGAGCCTCTGGGCGCGGCAGACCGGATTAACGCCGGCGGATTTTTCCGAGGACTGTCCCTATCTCCTGGAGCGGATTCTCGACGAAGACTGGCTGCCCGAGTGATCCGACGATCCGGCAAGGTCGTGTGACGTTGGGTCGCCGGCAAGCTTGCCGCTGGTGCGCTATGCTTGGTGAACTGATAAAAAGGGAGTCATTCCCAAAGGAGGGTAATCATGCCTCAAGCCACACCGAATCGACCCACACTGCTCGAAGCCGCGCTCGGCGGAATGTTGCAGGACATCGGCAAGTTCATGCAGCGCGCCCACGGCGCTGTCCGTAACATGGACAGCCGGGTTCGCGAGCGCGAATCGGTGATTCTACCAGTCTATCAGGGCCGCTACAGCCACAAGCATGTGCTCTGGACCGAAGCCTTCTTCCAGTGGATGGAAGACCGGAATCTGAACTTCCCGGCCGGCATCGACCGCGACCGGGTTCGCAACATGGCGGTCTTCCACCACAAGCCGGATGCCTTCGGCGCGCTGGGCTGGTTGCAGGCCGAAGCCGACCGACTGTCCTCCGGCATGGACCGGAAATCCCGCGACGAGACTCTGGAGAACGAAGCCGACCAAGGCAAAGGCTGGGATACTTTCATCAAGACCGCCATGCTCAGTCCGTTCAGCCCGGTCGAGCTGGACAGGACGCCCGGTTCGCCACGTTATCAGCCGTTGGCGGAGCTGGTACCCGATGAACGGCTGTTGCCGTGCGAGCGGGTCGACACGGCCGATTTTCAGGACCGGTACCACACGCTTTGGGAGGGTTTTACCAAAGAATTCGCCGAACTCTGCCAGCTCGACAATCCGGCGCTGTTCTGCGAGGGTCTGCTGTCGCTGTCGGAGCGCTACACCTGGGCGATTCCGTCCTCCACGGTTGATCTGCCCGACATCTCGCTGCACGACCACAACCGCACCGTGGCGGCCATCGCCGCCTGTCTGCACGCTTGGCACGACGCCAACGCCACGCTGGACGACGAGGCCGCGATCCGCGACCGCGAGCAAGCCAAGTTCCGGCTGCTGGCCGGCGATCTGTCCGGTATTCAGCGGGCGCTGTTCAAGCTGGCCCACCAGCAGGTCAAGGGCGTCAGCAGGATACTGCGGGCGCGCTCCTTCCTGATGGGCATGCTGACCGAATCCGCCGCGCTGTATTGCCGCTGCGAGCTGGACCTGCCGGTGTTCAATGTATTGCAGCAGGCCGGCGGACGATTCGTGCTGCTGGTGCCCGATCTGCCGGATCTGGAGGCGAAGGTCGCGACGCTGCGCGAGACCATCGACTGCTGGATGGTCGAACAGTATCTGGGCGAGCTGAACCTCAATCTGGCGCTGTCGGGCGCTTTCGCCGGCGCCGACTTCTTCCCGCCGCGCTATCGGTGGGTGCAGGACGGACTCAACCGGCGGCTAGAGTCGGTCAAGCTGCAACCGCTGACCGGACGGGCCACCGGTTTGCATCGGCTGGATTACGGGCAGGGCGTGTGTCCCTCCTGTGACAGCCGACCCGCGCAAGTGCCCGACAATTACGACCCGGAATTGCTGCGCTGTCGGGTCTGCGACACCGAGCACCGGGTCGGCCGGCAACTGCCGCATACCCGCGCGCTGCTGTGGCGTCGGGCCGAGACGGCGGGCGATGCGCGCAGCGTGGCGTTCTTCGGCGGCCTGCAGCTGCGGCCGATCACCCGCGACGATGGCGAACTGCCAACCGTGCGCCGCGATGCCCTGTCGGGCGTGCGGCTGTATCGGGGTGAGCACGACACCGTGTCGGGCGCCTGGGCGCTGCGCTTCGTCGCCAACTACGTGCCGCTGCTGAACGAGGCGGATGATTACGACGCGACCGATCTTAGTGACGAGGCCGGGGAAATCGGACCCGGCGAGGCCAAAGTCTTCGAGCATCTGGCCCTGGATGCGCGGGAAACCCACGACGGCCAGCGCACCGGCAAGCCGTTTCTGGCCGTGCTCAAGGCGGATGTCGACAACCTGGGGCTGATCTTCAGTCAGGGGCTGCGCCAGCCGGAAACCAACCGCGACCGCAACACCATCAGTCGCAGCGCGGCGCTGTCGCGGATGCTGGATCTGTTCTTCACCGGCTTTCTGCAACAGCGGCTGCGCAGCACCTTCCGCAACACCTACACGGTCTACGCCGGCGGCGACGATCTGCTGCTGATCGGCCCCTGGCGCGACATGATCGAATTGAGCACCTCGCTGAACCGGGAGTTTCGCGCCTACACCGGCGAGAATCCCAACATCACCCTGTCGGCCGGGCTGGAACTGACCCGCGCCAATCATCCGCTGAATCGCAGTGCCCGGGCCGCCGAGGCGCGGCTGGAGCACGCCAAGCAGGCCGGGCGTAATCGGGTCTGCCTGCTCGACGAAACGCCGATCACCTGGACCGAGCTGGAACGCCTGAGCGGCGATGCCGGGACGCTCAACGACTGGTTGCGCGACAAGCTTGTCAGTACGGCGCTGATCTACAAGCTACTGTACTTTGCCGAGCAACGTTCCAGAGCCGAAGCCGAGGGCGAGATATCGATGGACTGCATCGACTGGCGGGCACGCTGGGCCTATCACCTGGCGCGCAACGTGCGCGACAACCGTACTTTGCAGAACGCCGGCAAGGTTGACGAGGTGATGGAGACTCTGAACCGCCTGCTCGGTCTGGACCGCGACATCCGGGTAAAGACCCGACCCGTCTCGCTGCGCATTCCGGTGAGTATCGCGCTGTACCGCAACCGTTGAATCGTAATCGCATATAAAGGAGCAAACCCGATGGCTCAATATCCGCAACGGCATGGCGGCGGCCCCCAGGGCCGAGGTGGCAATCGTCCCCCTGGCGGCGGCAGGTCGCCGAACGTCATCCCCGACCCGCAAACCGTGCACTATCACCTCGACGGCAAGCCGAATCCGAAACTGATGGATGACGACGCGCAAGCACTCGGCGAGGCGCTGGCGAATCAGGACCAATTGAAACCTTCACAGTTGCGACGCTATTACGACGATGTGCTAACGCTACGCAACCGTCTCGACGTCATGGCCCGCAAACCGGGGCCGGCGCGCGAGGACGCCTTCGCGCTGCTGCGGGCCGATTTTAAGATGCTCAAAGCCAAGGCTGCTTACGCCCACGGCCGGCAGCTGATTCCGCAACGCCTGTTGCAGTTCTTCGTCAACCATGTGCATTCGGTACAGAGCGCCAACGACTTCGACGTGTTCTGCCGCCATTTCCAGGCCGTGGTCGCCTTCCACAAGTTCTACAAGCCCAAGGACTGAATCATGACGATGAAACTCCACGCCACCCATCGCATTGCCGCCACGCTGGAACTGCGCTCCGGCTTGCACATCGGCGCCGGCAAGGACGCCATCGAGATCGGCGGCCTGGACCTGCCGGTGGTCAAGAACCCGTTCACCCAGGAGCCGTTCATTCCCGGTTCCAGCATCAAGGGCAAGCTGCGTTCGTTGCTCGAATGGACGCTGGACTGTATCGAGGACGACGGCAGCGTCTGGGGTAGCAGTCGCAATGGCGGGTATTCGCCGGACGATCTGGTACTGCGAGTGTTCGGCACCACCATCAAGGACTGGCAGGGTGGGCCGACTCGACTCACGGTGCGCGACGCCCATCTGGAATCCGACTGGGCCGATTCGATCCGTGAACAGGGGCTGGCGTTCACCGAGGAGAAGATGGAAGTCAGCATCGACCGGATCAAGGGCCGAGCCAAGGACGGTGGCTTGCGACGTACCGAGCGCGTCCCGGCCGGCGCCCGCTTCGAGCTGGAAATGATCTTCAAGGTGTTCGACACCGGTGACGTCGGCAAGACCGACGCCGACGGACTTAACCGGGTGCTGGAAGCGCTCAAGCTGCTGGAACGCGACGCGTTGGGCGGGTCCGGTTCGCGCGGCTACGGGCGGGTGCGGATCACCGATCTGCAAGTGGACGGCCGCTCGATCCAGGAAGCCTTCGACGGTATCCGCGAAGTGTGCAAGGACGCGCCCAATCCGGTGTTCGAGGTCGATCATGCCTGATTACCGGCTGCGGCTGACCCTGACCAGCCCACTGGCCACGCCGCTGCTCTCCGGTACCCTGTTCGGCCATCTGTGCTGGATCAAGCGTTACCGGGACGGCGAGCAGGTGCTGGCCGACTGGCTGACGGAGCAGGCCGCCCATCCGCTGCTGTTGTCCGACGCTTTTCCGGCCGACCACCTGCCGCGACCGTTGCTGGCACCGGTCGAGCGCAGCGAACAGGGCAAGGATGAAGGCCGCAAGGCGTTCATCCGCCGCCTCGCCGAGGAGAAAAACCAGCGCAAGCGCAGCTGGATCACGGTGGAGGATTTTCTCGCCCTGCGCGATGGCCTGAACGAGACCCGCCTGCAGGAACGGCTGGCCGATCCGCCCGGCCGCGTATGCTCGGTGCGTCAGGTGCATAACACCATCAACCGCCATACCGGCACCACCCCGGACAGCGGCGGACTGTATTTCATGCTCGTGGATTGGTACAACGAAGCGGCCCGGCAACTCGATGTATATCTCCGGGCCGAAGTCGACGCCGTCACTCTGCGGGACTGGTTCGGTGCCATCGGCGAATACGGCTTCGGCCGCGATGCCGGCCTGGGTCGCGGACAGTTCATCGTCGAAGTGGAACCGGCCGATCAGCGCCTGTTCGCGCATGACGGTAACCGGCTGCTGAGCCTGTCGCACGGCACCCTGAGCGCGAACATGGCGGCGCCGCGCTACAAGCTGCACACCCATTACGGAAAGCTCGGTGGCCTTTATGCCGGCGGCGCGCGTTCGCCGTTCAAGTACCCGCTGACCCTGACCCGGCCCGGCATGGCCTTCTCGCCGGCCGACGACGGCCCCTATGGCGAGCTGCTGGAGGCGGTGCATCCACACCATGCGGAAATCCGCCACCATGCGTTTCATCTCTGCCTGCCCTACACGGAGGTTGCCGCCGCATGACCACGCTGCGCTTCACCGCCACGCCGCTGACCCCGATCCACATCGGCAGCGGCGAGATCCTGGCCCCGGAAGACTACCTGCTGCGCGACGATCAACTGATCCGCTTCAACCGCAGCGCCGTGTTGCGTGGCATGAAACCCGAGGTGCGCCGCGAGCTGGAAACGGCGCTGGACCGCAACCAGTTCGACCGCGCCCAGGCGATCATCCGCGATGCCTGCGACCCGAACCGCCATGCTCTGGGACGGATCGGCATCAGCGATGAATCGCGTGACGCCCTGCGGTCCCTGGTCGCCAACCCCGAAAGCCCGGTGCGCAACCGCGAGGTCCATCCCTTCGTGCGCAATCCGCATACCGGGCGGCCGTTCGTGCCGGGCTCGTCGCTCAAGGGGGCGATGCGTACCGCCATCGTCAATCACTTCACCCAGGCGCACCGCGATACAATTGCTCCCGCAGTAGCCCGTGCTGATGAACGCAGCAAGGCTCGGACGCTGGAAACCGAAGCTCTGAACTTCGAATTCCGCAACCTGGAAAGCGATCCACTGCGCTTGTTCAAGGTCGCCGATGCCGATCTGCCGGACGGTTCGACCCGCATCGACCGGGCGCTGCATGTCCAGCGCGGCAAGTCACCCAGCGATATCCAGATGCACTTCGAGCGGTTGCTGAGCCAGGGCGACGGCGATCCGGTGACGTTCGAAGTCGAACTGGAACTGGACGAGAACGCCCTGGCGGATCGGCGGGTCAGGAATATGATCGGCCGTGCGCTGTCGTTCGATCTGATCCGCAAGGCCTGTAATGCCTTCTACACGGGCCGCTTGCTGGCTGAACACCAACGGTTCTTCAGTGAGGACAGTACACCCGAAGCGCGCTACGGTGCTCAGGGTCTGGTCAAGCTGCAACCGGACAAGATTCTGATCGCCCGTAGCCTGCGCGAAGAGGGCATGCTGCTACGCATCGGCCGGTTCAGTCATTTCGAATCGCTGTCGGTTGACGAACTGCGCCAGGGCTGGAACATCCAGAAGAAGAAGCCGATCGACGAAGGCAGCACCCGCACCCTGTGCCGCAGTGCCGGACTCGGCGGCACCGTGCCGATGCCGTTCGGCTGGCTGTTGCTGAAACCAGCGGCATCATGACCAGACACGGCTATGACATCCTCACCATCCCCTGCACCGCCTTCACCACCCTGCCCGAACAGGGCACCTGGCTCTGGACCGGCTGGCCGCCATGTGATCCGCTCTGGCTGGAACGCGCGGCAGCGGAACAGGACGAACGCTACTTGCAATTCATCCCCTATTTGCTGCTGCACGACGCTACCGGCGCGGTCTGGTGCTATGCCCGGCGCGGCGGCGACCGCCGGCTGCTGGACCGGCGCAGCTGCGGCATCGGTGGGCATGTGGAACGGATTGACGAGCGGGTCGATCTAGCGGCCACACTGGCTGCCGCCCTGCAACGGGAAGCGGCCGAGGAACTGGGTGAGGAGGTCGCCGAGCTGCTGGGCGGTGCGGAACCGCGGGCTTGGATCTACGAAGGGCTGAGCGCCATCGGCCGGGTCCATATCGGTCTGCTGTACACGGTGGTCTGGCCGTGGGCCGTGCCACCCGAGCCACGCGAATCGGCGCTGGAGCCGCTGGGGTTCCTGGCGCCCGAGGTGATCCGCGCCGACTCACGCTACGAGTTGTGGAGCCGGCTGGCGGTGGGTTCTCCGAGCGCGTGAACATCCTCCTCTGCACCCTGGGCATGAGCTGGCCGGTGGTGCCGGAATGCTACGCCTTGCTGGCCCCGGAACGGCTTGACCTGTACCGCCACCATCCGCGCCGCGCCACGCTGAACGAATTGCGCGAGACGGCCGGGCTGGCCGAACCGGACGAGAGCTGGTTGTGTACTACCGACACCACCGACAAGATGCTGGGACAGGTCGATCTGTGGTGGCGCACCCTGGGCGAACCCTGCCCGCTGCGCATCTGGATCGCCGCCAGCAGCGGCGATCTGGCCGACGCCGAGCAGGTCCGGCGGATGCGCGAACTGACCCTGCGCCTGACCTTGCGGGCCGCCGAGTGCTGCGCCGACGGCGGTCAGCTGGTACTGTCGCTGGCCGGCGGGCGCAAGACCATGAGCGCCGATCTGCAGCGCGCCGGCCAGCTGTTCGGTTGTCGCGCCATGCTGCATGTCGTCGGACCCAGCGAGATTCCAGCGGCGTTACGCGGTGCTGATCCCGGGCTCTTCACCCGTCCTTTATCGGCCGAATTGGCCGGCGCGATAATGCCGGTGTTGCTGAATCCGGCGCGTCGCAGCGAACTGCTGGATGTGGCCCTGGATGCGACACCACCGGTCGCTGCCGCGCGGTTTCCGTTGCCACCGGCCGATCATCTGGTGCCGCGAACCGTTCCGGCGTCGGTTCTCGATCCGGCAGCGTTGGACGATGAGCTGATCCGTCGCGAGCAGGCCGGCGCCAGTCTGTTCGGCAATTTCATCCAGTCGCTGGACGAACAGGCGCCGCTGGGCAACTGGCGCAGCCTTTACCGGCTGCCGCCGCGCATCGTCCAGGCGCTCAAGGCCACGCCGCTCGACGAGCGTTCACGTGACTGGCTGACCGCTCTGCCCAAGGCCGAGCTGCATTGCCATCTGGGCGGTCTGCTCGATCTCGACGCCCAGCAGCGGGTGGCCGAGGCATTGTGGGCCGAGCTGCCAGCGGCCGAACGCATCGCTGCGGAGCGGACTGTCGGGAACTGGCGTGATTCGGATTGGCCGGGAGACTGGCCGCAACGCCTGCGGGCGACCGATAGGCTGCGCACGGCCTGTGCCGCGCTGCTGCTGCGCGATACCGATCCGGATCGTCTGCAGCGTGAGCTTCATGGCAGGACCGAACCACGGGTCGGCTTGCGCGAGCGGCTTGGCTTCGCCGCCTACGAGCAGCCCGGCGAACTGTCCGGTTCGGCCTTGTTGCAGCACCCGGCTGCAATCGAGGCCTATGTGGAGGAAGTGGTGCGAGCCGCTCGGGCGCAGGGGCTGCGCTATCTGGAACTGCGCGGCAGTCCTCAGAAATACGGCGACGGACTGGCCTTTCTGCGCGCACTACACGCCGCGCTGCGGACACAGGTAAGCGATGACGAGCTGATGATCCGCTTCATCATCATCGTGGATCGGCGTTCTCCGGAACTGGCGGGCGAAGTGGTCGCGTTGACTGTGGCGGCTCACGAAGACTTGCCGGACTTAATCGCCGGGCTGGACCTGGCAGGCGCCGAGGGGACCAGCAATCCCGAGCGGCTGGCGGCGGCCTTCGAACCGGTGTTCGAGCGCTGTCTGCCGGTCACCATCCACGCTGGCGAGGGCGAACCGGCGGAGAACATCTGGCAGGCCGCCTATCGGCTGCATGCGGACCGGATCGGCCACGGTCTGACCCTGATCGAGCACCCGCAGTTGCTGCAACGGTTCCGCGACCGGGGGGTGTGCATCGAGCTGTGCCCGACGTCCAACCGCGAGGTGGTCGGTTTCCGCGATCCGGCAGTGCCGGCCAGCGCGGGCTATCCGGATTATCCGTTGGCCGAATTGCTGCAACGCGGGCTGCGGGTCACCTTGTGCACCGACAACCCCGGCATCAGTCGAACCACGCTAGCGGACGAATATCTGGTGGCGGCGCGCATGGTCGCCGGCAAGATTCGGCTCAGTCGCTGGGATGCCCTGATGCTGATTCGTCAGGCGTTCCGCGGCGCCTTTCTGCCCGCCGAGCAGCGCGCCCGGATGATGCGCGAAGTCGATCACGCGCTGTTCGGGTTTCTGCTGAATGATAAACTTGACCATACCGACCCCATCGTGAGTCCCGAACCGTGACCGTTCACCATGAAGCGGCGGTCGCAAACCAGCAGTGCATCCACCAAAAAACTACTGTCCCTACGCGCTGGAGCGGGTTCTCGACGAGGACTGGTTGCCCGAGTGATGCGTCGGTATTCCTTCGCCCGGGCGGGTGACCCGGTCACGTCCTGCGCCACAGCCCGACCTCGACCAGCCGCCGGACCAGGGCCGCGCGCCGGGAATGCGAGGCCATGAAGCCCTGCATCGCCTGCTCGAACTCCGCCTCGGTGGCGCACAGCCGGTAGGCATCGGCCAGATCGACGAGCTGCCGGGTCGCTTCCTCATAGGCGGACGCAATACCCCGCTGGGCCTTCTCATCGATTTTCCGCCAATGTCCCTTGAAGTCCTGTGCCAGGATGCGCAGCCGCGCCTCGCGCTGCTTGCGGC
>CAYMHN010000095.1:0-9604 GCA_964390235.1 uncultured Candidatus Competibacteraceae bacterium | reverse complement strand
ATCCACGTCCGCCCGTTCCCCTTCACTGATCCGCAGCCCGGTCACGGCCAGGAACTGCCGCCGCGTGGGTTTGATCAAGCCTCGGAATTTATTGGTCATCTCTACTCTCTCCTGGTTCAGCTTCTCAGCTCGGTTGAAGACCTGATGGTCTCGCCCTGATCGCCGGGCCGTTGCGGAACCGCCGCTCCGATCCGAGTCAGGCTCTCGACAACAATGGCACCGGCGTTCGCCAACCGCGCCTGCTTGGCCGGTGCGTTCTCGTCCGCGGCACCCAGCAAGGCGCCGGCATGCCCCATGCGCTTGCCCGCCGGCGCGTGGCGACCGGCAATATAGGCCACCACGGGCTTGCTCATACGGGTCACGAAATCCGCGGCATCCAGCTCCGATCGGCCGCCGATCTCGCCGATCAGCACCACGGCGTCGGTGGCTGGATCGGCCTCGAACAGTTCCAGAACCCTTCGGTGCTCGGTCCCGATCACCGGGTCGCCACCCAGGCATACCACGGTGCTCTGGCCGAGTCCCGCGCGGTTCAATTCATCGATGACTTCGTAGGTCAAGGTGCCGCTCTTGGACACGATGCCGACGCGACCGGGCCGCAGATTGGCCGCGCTGAGATCGGACAGATTGGCCAGTCCGGGGCTGATGCAGCCGGCGGCGTTGGGTCCGATCAGAGTGGTGCCCTTCAGTCGGGCGTAGGCGGCCATCAGCAGCGCATCGTGCACGGCTACCCCTTCAGCATAGACCACGATCACGGCGATGCCCGCATCAATGGCTTCAAGCGCCGCGTCCAGGGCGTAGCGCGCCGGGACGCAGATGAAGCTGGCATTGGCCCCGCAACCGGCGACGGCCTGGTAACAGGAATCGAATACCGGCACCCCCTCGACGCTACGACCACCACGTCCGGGCGCCACGCCCGCCACCAGCGGGGAGGGTTCAGCCAGCATCTTGGCGGCCAGGTTACGGCCGGTATGGCCGGTGATCCCCTGGATGAGGATGCGGGACGCGTGATCGACCAGAATCGCCATTCAGGCTCTCGCGGCTCGATCGCCAGTCAAACTGCCAGTCAGACTGGTAATAGCGGGATGCAGGTCTTCGTATACCTCGAAACCGCAATCGGCCAGTATCCGGCGTCCCGCTGCCGAGTTCCTGCCCTTGAGCCTGATCACCACTCGACCGGGCAGTGGCGCGGCCGCATGAGCCGCCGCCAGCAGCCGAGCCAACTCGTCGCAAAGCGCGGTTTGCATGAATGCGTTCAGGAATACCGTGGTCGAGCCGGTCTCGACCACGGCGTGGAACACGCGCTCCAGCGCCTCCCCACCAGCCAGTACCGAGCCACCGAGATCGATGACCCCGCGCACCCGGCACCCCGCGCCCGCCAACAGGTCCAAGGTCGCCATCATCAGCCCCGCGCCGCTGATGACCGCGAGCACCTCGCCATCGCGATCGACCTCGATGCCGACGGCACCGGCGGCGGCGATGGTCCGCTCGAACTCGGTATGCGTGTCGTGGGTCCGGAAACCGACCCATTCGGGGTGACGCCAGCGCGCATTATCATCCAGGACGATCTTGGCGTCGGCGGCGATCAGTTCTCCACCTTGGGTAACCACCAGCGGGTTGATTTCGGTCAGGGTGGCATCCTCGCCGATGAACAATCGGTAAAGACGCTCCACCATGCGCATGGCCTGGTCGGAGACGGCACCCGTGGGATCGAGAAACCGGGCGATCGCCTGTACATGGAAGGGGCGCAGCCCCAGCAGCGGCTCGATCGGGAGCCTCAGCAGATGCTCTTGCGGTACCGATTCGATGTCGGCGCCGCCCTCCGGGGAGGCGATCAACACTGCCCGGCCGGCGTCCCGGTCCAGCATCAGAGCCAGATAGAACTCCCGGGCAATGGCCAGCTGCTCCTCCACATACACCAGCTGGACCTGGTGGCCGGCAATCTGCTTGTTCAGCAGTTCTTGGGCAGCCCGTGATGCCTGCTCCCAGTCATCGGCGAACAGGATCCCGCCCAGCTTGCCGCGTTTGCCAGCGGGGATTTGCGCCTTGACGGCAAACGGACCCGCGATAGGAGGGCGCTCCGGCCAAGGTCCTCCGACCGGGACCGGGATAGCGTAACGCCGAAACAGCTGCTTGCCGTCGAGTTCGAGCAGATCCATGGATCAACCCGTCTGCTTGCGCCCGGCTCTTGCGGCAAAGAACGCTTCCATCATGCGTTGCGGTTCACCGCTGGCGTAGGCCTCGGCCTGAATGCGCCGACCCGCGGCCAGGGCATCATCGAATCCGGGCTGGGTGACTTCGGCGAAACGCTGCTTGTTGAGCCGCATCGCCACCGGGGGTTTGCTCGCCAGCAGGCGAGCCACTTCCAGGGCCTTGTCACGAACCTGCGCGGCTGCCACCAGATGATGAATCAGTCCGATCCGTTGGCATTCCTCGCCATCCATCATGCGTCCGGTCAAAGTGAGTTCGATGGTTCTGGACAAGCCGAGCATTTCCCGCATCAGCCAGGGGCCGAGCGTGGACGCGATACCCGAGTTGATTTCGGGTTGCCCCATGTGGCTGCCGGCATGGCCGACCCGGATGTCGCACTGCAGGGCCACCTGAAACGCGGAACCTGCCGCCACTCCGTTAAGTGCTGCCACCAGGGGCTTGGTCATGGCGCGGATCGCGCCATAAAGGTCCTGCCACTCTTGAACCCAGTTGGCGCCGTCTTCCTTGGAAAAACTCCTGGTTTCGTTGAGATCCTGCCCGGCCGAAAAGGCTCGCTCACCGGCGCCGGTCAGAATCACCGCCCGCTGCCGTGGGTCCTCGTTGGCACTGTGCAACGCCGCGGTCAGCTCGCGGCGCATGGCCGAATGCCAGGCGTTCAGCACCTCCGGACGATTGAGGATAATGATCCCGATGTCATCGACCGGTTCGATTTGCAAAAACTGATACATGGTTTGATCACTCCTCATGAACGGCTGGACATCGGGTGTTTCGCTCGACGTTGGACGAGGAAATCGGTCATGACACGCTGGGGTTCACCCGTTGCCATGGCCTCGGTTTGATAGATCAGCGCTGCCTGTTCCGCATCAGCCAAACCCCTGGCGCTCAAGCGACGAAAGTTTCCGATGACCAGCTCCATGGCAAGCCGCGGTTTTCCTGCCAGTTCCTCGGCCACCGCAAACGCCTTGTCCAAGAGATCCACGCGGGAGGTCACCTGACTGACCAGTCCGATTCGATGCGCCTCGCTGGCATCAATGGCACGGCCGGATAGAATCAACTCTCTGGCGCGAGACCAGCCAAGATGCTGCTCAAGCAGAAAACCACCGACAATCGCCGGCAGGCCGACGTCAACTTCGGCCATCACCAGGCGCGCGTCGGCGACAGCAATCCGGACATCGGCCAGTAGCGCGGTCTGAAACCCGGCGCCAGCGGCAACCCCGTTGATGGCGGCGACCATGGGCTTGGGAAAATTCCCGAGGGCCTGGAAATAGTTCTTCCAGCTCTGCATCCAGGCGGCACTGGTATCGGCCCCGATGGCCGCGCTTTCCGCAAGGTCCTGCCCGGCGCAAAAGCCCCGTTCTTCGGCACCAGTCAGCACCACACAACGCAGAGTGTCGTCGCGAGCCACGGTCTGCAAGGCGGACGCGATGGATTGCCGCAATCCAAACGTGAGCGCATTCAACTGCTTGGGGCGGTTCAAGGTAAACAGGGCTACGGCAGCCCGATGCTCGACTATCAACTCCTCGGTGGTCACCCTATGCCCCTGGGGAAGAATTATTAGTATGGAAATATTGCATTACAATACAGCGTATCGCTCTTGGAAACCACGACAGCCACCGGGTGAATTGACCTGCCCGCCTGGAGATGAGTTCATGTCCAAAGCGCATGTCACCGTCATCGGTGCTGGCATAGTCGGGGTCTGTTGTGCCTTGCATCTGCAGCGCCTGGGTTACCGGGTCACCCTGGTCGATCAGAGGTTAACGGTAAGGATCGGATATTCCATGTGGATCGAACCATGACTGAAACTCTCTACAGCCAAGATGCCTATCTGCGCTCCTGTGACGCCGTGGTCGAGCGCGTCGATGAACGGGGCGTCGTACTCGATCGCACCGTGTTCTATGCCATGGGCGGCGGCCAGCCGGGGGATTCCGGGGTATTGCGGCTGGCCGGCGGGCGCGAGCTCGGGATTACCGATACCCGCCGGGACGAGACCGGGGTGCTGATCCATATCCCCGCCGCGGGCGCCGAGTTGCCGGCGTTAGGCGCGCCGGTGACCGCGGAACTGGACTGGGAGCGGCGCTACCGGCACATGCGCATGCACACCTGTTTGCACCTGCTGTGCGCGGTGGTGGCAGCCCCGGTGACCGGCGGTTCGTTGGGCGCCGACCGTGGTCGGCTGGATTTCGACGTGCCCGACCCGACCCTGGACAAGGACGCGCTGAGCGCCGAGCTGAATCGGCTGATCCGCGAGGACCGTCCGGTCGTCACCCGCTGGATCACCGACGAGGAACTCGATGCCCGGCCCGAACTGGTCAAGACCATGTCGGTACAGCCGCCGCGCGGCCAGAGCCGGGTGCGGCTGCTGGAGATCGAGGACCTGGACTTGCAGCCCTGCGGAGGCACCCATGTGCGCCGCACCGGCGAGATTGGTCCGGTGCGGGTGGCCAAGATCGAGAAGAAGAGCCGCCTCAATCGTCGGGTGGTAGTGGTGTTCGACGACCAATAGCGCTGGTCCTCTCCCGCTGGCGGGAGAGGCCTTGGGTATCAGGCGAATTCCACCGGGCTGTCACCAATCTATTGTGCCGGGCGGAACAGTTCGATCGGCACCGCGCCATCGACACCGATTCCGATGTCTTGCTGAATCGGCGGGAGCGCATGCGCAATCCCCTTGTGACAATCGATGCAGGTCAGACCTTCGCTCAATCCGGTCAGGTGCGCCTGGGTGGAGCGACGGCCTTGCACGTTGTAATCGAAATACGCAAAGTCGTGGCAATTGCGGCACTCCTTCGAGTCGTTGGCTTTCATGCGGCGCCATTCGCGTTCGGCCAGGCGTAGCCGGTTGGCCTCGAACTTTTCAGGGGTATCGATCGTGCCCATCACCTTGCCGTAGAGTTCGCGCGTCGCCTGGATCTTGCGAATCATCTTCGCACCCCATTCCTTGGGCACATGACAATCCGTGCAAACCGCCCGTACACCGGAGCCATTCTGGTAATGGATGGTATGGCGGTACTCCTGATAGACGAAATTTTCCATCTCATGGCACGAAAGGCAGAAACGTTCGGTATTGGTCGCCTCGACCGCCCAGTTGAAGCCGCCCCAGAAGATGATGCCAAGGGCAAATGCGACCGCGAGGCTACCCAGTCCGATTCCGCGCAATCTCCGCCACAACCCTTTGTTCTTTTCTTCGGTCATGTCATCCCCCTGTCTATCAGATGCTAGCGAACGCCAGTCGCGGGCTGGAAGGTGTTTTCGACCAGCGGCCGCGCGTCGGTGATCGACACGTGGCATTGCAGGCAGAAATAGCGGCGCGGCGCGACATTGGACATTTCGTTGGCATCCCGGTCCCTGAAGTGGGTCAGACTGATTTTGGTCGCTCCGGCGGCTCGGTGGCGACTCCAGGAGTGGCAATCCATGCACTTGTTGAAGTTGAGACTCACCTCGTAGCCATCCACCTTGTGCGGGATCAGCGGCGGCTGTTGAACGTAGTCGCGCGGCATCGGAGGACCGTCCGGCAGCTGGCGGTACATGCCCGGTGCCAGCTCCTGATTGGCGACATCCGCGCCGCGGAGACTGCTGATCCCCTGGCCTATGGCCTGCGGCAGGCCGGTCGCACCCACGACCAGCGCCGCGACCAGCACAAACAACAGATTACGGGTCTTCTTGTTCATGACTCGCTCCTGTCAAATCGGGTGGTAATACGAAACACATTCTTGCTGCACACATCGACGCAGCGGCCACAGGTAGTGCAGTCCTGGTCGAGAATCAGCGGATGGTTCTGGCCGACCGCCTTCAGCGCCGGCCGGATCACTTGCGGCTCGGGGCAGACCGCGAAGCAATCCATGCAGTCGTTGCAGGCGCTGCGCTGGTTCGCGCTCACCCGCAGCAGCGCGGTTTTGCCGAGCAGGCCGTAAAAGGCGCCCATCGGGCATACATGTCCGCACCAGCCACGATGGGCGATCAGCAGGTCGTAGAGGAACACCCCGCCGACGATGCCCCAGGCCAGACCGAAGCCGAAGATCAGGCCGCGATGGAACATCGACACCGGATTCACCCACTCCCAGGCCAGCGAACCGGTTCCGAACGCGATTATCAGCACGAAGGCGAGCAGCCAGTAGCGGGTGCGAGCATCCGGCGTCTTGCCGCCCTTGAAGCCGAGGCGGCGGCGCAGCCACGCGGCGGCATCGGTCACCAGGTTCACCGGGCACACCCAGGAACAGTACAGACGTCCGCCGAAAATCAGATAAAAGGCCAGCACGATGCCGCCGCCGAGCAGAGCCTCCCGATAGGGTATGAAACCACCGGCGAAGGACTGCGCGAGCAGGAACGGATCGGTTAGCGGCAGCACGCCGAGCGTCAAGCTGGACGACAGATTGCCCTTGACGATCCAGATGCCGAACCAGGGGCCGACCAGAAACAGCGCCAGGATGCCCAACTGCGAGGAACGGCGCAGCAGCAGCCATTTGTGGGCACGCAACCAGCCTTTGATCTCGACCGCGTCCCGGCCCGGTCGGGTTACGGCGCCGCGCACCGCCACGCCGCGTATTTCGGGTAGCTCGCCGGGGGTGGTCGTGCTCATGGCTTCCACCCCGAATCGATTCCGCTCGGCGCTTGAGTCGGTGGCGTATCCGGCCGCAGACGGGTATCACCGTAGGGCTGCCCCTCCATGCCGCGCACCGGCAGCTCGATCTGTTCGCCGATCAGCGAACCACCCTCCGCCTCGCGCTCTTCCCAGCCGCGGCGATAATGCTCGGCCTTGGAACCCCGGGCGAGTTTGATCGGCAATACCTTGATCGCCGACTCCTCCGGCAGCACACAGGCTTGCTCGCATTTGCCGCAGCCGGTGCAATGCTCGGAGTGCACGGTGGGCAGGAACAGCGCATGCCGGTCCGAGCGCGGATTGTGCATCCGCTCCAGCGTAATGGCCTTGTCGATCACCGGGCAGACCCGGTAGCAGACATCGCAGCGCAGTCCGAGGTAGTTGAGGCAGTTTTCCTGGTCGATCAATACCGCCAGCCCCATGCGAGCGTCCTCGATGTCGGTCAGCTCCCGATCGAGTGCGCCGGTGGGGCAGGCCGCGACACAGGGGATGTCATCGCACATTTCACAGGGTATCTTGCGCGCTTCGAAATAGGGGGTGCCGGTTGCCACGCTGTCACCCAACTCGGCCAGCTTCAGGGTGTCATAGGGGCAATCCCGCACGCACAGGCCGCAACGCACGCAGGCCGCCAGAAATTCCGATTCCGGCAACGCACCGGGCGGCCGCAAGGCGGTCGCCGACAGGGCCGAGGATTGCCGAGTGTAGAGCCCGACACCCAGGGACAGCAAACAGGCGCTACCCGCTACCTTGGCCGCGTCCTTGAGGAAGCGGCGACGGGGCGACAGGCCATGCCGCCGCTTTTCGGTTTCGTCATTCATTGCCATTCATCAAGCTTGCCGGCACCGCCACTTTGGCCGCCACGTCGGGCTTTCAAGCCCTGGTCACTTTCACCGGACACTTCTTGAAGTCGGTTTCTTTCGAAATCGGGCAGGTCGCGTCCAGGAGCAGCTTGTTGACCAGCCGTCCCTCATCGAAGAAGGGGATGAAGATCAGACCCTTGGGCGGTTTGTTGCGACCCCGGGTCTCCAACAGGGCGACCATCTCGCCGCGCCGCGACTCGACCTTGACCGCCATGCCGCGCTGCAAGCCACGTTGCTGGGCATCGTCCGGATGCATGAAGATCTGGGCTTCCGGCACCGCGCGATGCAACTCCGCCACCCGGCGGGTCATCGAGCCCGTATGCCAGTGCTCCAGTACCCGACCGGTGCACAGCCACATGTCGTAATCGGCGTCCGGCATTTCCGGCGGGTCCTGATACGGCAGGGCGAAGATGATTGCCTTCCCGTCCGGATGGCCGTAGAAGTTCCAGCCCTCGCCGGCTTTCACGTAGGGATCGAAGCCCTCGCGATAGCGCCACAGGGTTTCCTTGCCGTCGACCACCGGCCAGCGTAGACCACGTGCCCGGTGGTAATCATCGAAATAGGCGAGGTCATGGTATTTGCCGCGGGTGAAGCGGGCGTATTCCTCGAACAGGCCCTTCTGAAGGTAGTAACCGAGTTCCTGCGACTCGTCGTTCATATAGCCTTCCCAAGCATGTTCGTTGACCTTGGCGACCTCCGCCAGCGGGTACTGGTTGATCTCGCCATTGGCGAACAGCACGTCGTACAGGGTCTTGCCGCGATACTCGGGCTTCTTGGCAAGCAGTTCCTCCGGCCATACTTCCTCGACCGTGAAGCGTTTGGCGAACTCGATGTATTGCCACAGATCGCTCTTGGCCTGGCCCGGCGCCTTGACCTGCTGGCGCCAGAATTGACCACGACGTTCGGCGTTGCCGTAGGCGCCTTCCTTTTCCATCCACATGGCGGAGGGCAGGATCAAGTCGGCCGACATCGCCGAAACCGTCGGATAGACATCGGAAACCACGATAAAGGCTTCCGGGTTGCGCCAGCCCGGATACAACTCCTCGTTGATATTCGGCCCGGCCTGCATATTGTTGGTGGTGGAGGTCCAGTAGCACTTGAGCACGCCGTCCTTCAAAGCGCGGCTTTGCGCGACCGCGTGCAGACCGACCCAGCCCGGAATGGTGCCTTCGGGAAGTTGCCAGATATTCTCGGCGAAAGCACGGTGTTCGGGGTTGGTCACCACCATGTCGGCCGGCAGACGGTGAGCGAACGTGCCCACTTCCCGCGCGGTACCGCAGGCCGAAGGCTGGCCGGTCAGCGAGAATGGACTGTTGCCGGGCTCCGAGATCTTGCCCACCAGCAGGTGGACGTTGTAAATCATGTTATTCACCCAGGTGCCACGGGTGTGCTGATTGAAGCCCATGGTCCAGAACGAGGTCACCTTCTTGTTCGGATCGGCGTAGATTTCGGCCATGCGCCTGAGGTTGGACTGCGGCACGCCAGAGAGCTCGGAGACCTTCTCGAGGGTGTATTCCGAGACGTACTCGGCGAACTCCTCGAAACTCATGTCCTCGGACTTGCCGGGGTTGCCCTTGGGCTGGCCGTCCGCGCCCGGATAGCCGTTGTTGGTCGCGTCGACTTCGAGCGCGTGGTTCGGGCGCAGGCCGTAGCCGATGTCGGTTTCGCCGCGCTTGAACTTCACGTGCTTGCTGACGAAGTCCTGATTGACTTTGTCGTTGGAGATGATGTGGTGGCAGAGGTAGTTCAGAATCGCCAGGTCGGTTTGAGGATGGAAGATCATCGGATTGTCGGCGAGCTCGTAGGAGCGATGCTCGAAAGTCGACAACACATGGACCTCGCAACCCCGGTGTGTCAGGCGGCGGTCGGTGATCCGACTCCACAGAATCGGATGCATCTCCGCCATATTGCTGCCCCACAGCACGAAGGCGTCGGCGTTCTA
>CAYMHN010000094.1:0-9679 GCA_964390235.1 uncultured Candidatus Competibacteraceae bacterium | reverse complement strand
ATGACGGTGCCCGGCCTGGTCGCCTTGCAGGCGCTGGCGCTGGAGCGCTTCGGCTCGCGCGGCTGGAGCGAGACTCTGGCACCGGCGATCGCCTTGGCCGAGCAGGGACTCGAAGTCGACTGGTACGCCACCCTGAAGATCGCCGCCGCCGCCCGCGATCTGGCGCGCTATCCGGAAAGCAAGCGGTGTTACCTGCCGGACGGTTTTCCTCCCGCCGCCGAATGGGGCGGCGCCGCCCCGGTGATCGGCACGGGTCGGTTGGCCGACACGCTCCGGCAGCTGGCCACCCGGGGTGCCGAGGATTTCTATCATGGCGCACTGGCCCGTGCCCTGGTCACCGATGTGCAGGCCGCCGGCGGAACCCTGACACTGGCCGATCTGTCGGGCTACCAGGCGGGAATCGCCACAGCCGGCAACATCCGCTATCGCGGCGCCAGCGTCGACTTGGCCCCCGGACTCAGCGCCGGGCCCAGCCTGGCGGATGCCCCGCACCAACTGGCTGAACGCTGGGAACCACGGGGCATGCAGCCCGATGCGGACGCTTATCTGGCCTATGCCGATAGCCTCCAGACCGTCTATGCGCGACGACTGGCATCCATGGGCCACGCCAATCCCGACCCTGGCTGCACCACCCATATCAGCGCGGTGGACCGTCAGGGCAACCTGGTTGCGCTGACCCAGACCCTGCTGTCGGTGTTCGGTTCGCGGATGGTCTTGCCGGCCACCGGCATCCTGATGAACAACGGCATCATGTGGTTCGATCCACGCCCGGGACGCCCCAATTCCATCGCGCCCGGCCAACGCCCCTTGTCGAATATGTGCCCGGCCATCATCCGCCATGATGACGGCGGCAGGATCGCGCTGGGCGCTTCGGGCGGGCGCCGGATCCTGCCGGCCGTCTTGCAGCTGACCTCGCAGCTGGTCGATTATTCCCTGGATCTGGACACCGCCTTCCGGCAACCGCGCATCGATGCCAGCGGTGACGATGTGGTGCTCCTGGATCAGCGGCTGGATGACTCCATTCGCGCAGCCCTGGCGCAACGCCATGCCACGCGATCGGTGCTCCACGGGGTTTACCCCAATCTGTTCGGCTGCCCCAATGCGGTGAGCTGGCGGGACGGGTGGCAAAGCGGTGCCGCCTTCATTCCCTCGCCCTGGGCTGCCGTGGCACTCGCCGACTGAGTGACCCCCCGACCCCGCGCATTGCTCAGGCCGATGTCTCGAACAACTAAGGATACACCCATGAGTTCCAGCTCCACCCACTGGCCTGCCGAACATCCCGCCGTGCGCTTCGGCAAGATCGGCATTCTGCTGATCAACCTGGGCACGCCGGACGGCACCGATTACTGGTCCATGCGCCGCTATCTCAAGGAGTTCCTCAGCGACCGGCGGGTGGTCGAGGCCAATCCGCTGCTGTGGAAGCTGCTGCTCAACACCGTCATCCTGACCTTCCGGCCGCGCAAGAGCGGCCAGGCCTATGCGGCGATCTGGGACCGCGAGACCAACGAATCCCCGCTGCGCCGCCACACCCGCGAACTGACCCGGGCTCTCGCCGCCGCGATCGACGACGAACGACTGGTCATCGACTGGGCGATGCGCTACGGCACGCCCAGTATCGCCGACCGGCTCAACGAACTGCACCGGCAAGGCTGCGAGCGGGTCGCCCTGGTCGCGCTATATCCGCAATACAGCGCCAGCACCACCGCCACGGCCTATGACAAGGCCTTCGATGCCCTGAAAACCCTGCGCTGGCAGCCGGCGATCCGCACCCTGCCGCCCTGGCACGATGATCCGGTGTACATCCGGGCCATCGCCGAATCGATCCGGCGCCATCACGCCACGCTGGACTGGAGCCCCGAAGTCACCCTGCTGTCGTTCCACGGCCTGCCCAAGGACTATCTGCTCAAGGGCGACCCGTATCACTGTCAGTGCGCCAAGAGCGCCCGGCTGATCCGCGAGTACCTGGGGCTGTCCGAGCGGGAGATGCTGCTCACCTTCCAGTCGCGTTTCGGACCGACGGAATGGCTCCAGCCCTATACCTATGAAACCATCGAACGGCTGGCCCGTGACGGGGTGAAAAGACTGACCGTGGCTACCCCCGGCTTCGTCGCCGATTGCGTGGAGACCCTGGAGGAGATCGCCCTGCAAGGCCGAGAGGATTTTCTTCGGCTCGGTGGCGAGCACTACGCCGCCATCCCCTGCCTGAACGCCACCGAGGGTGGAGTAGCGGTGATCCGGGCGCAGCTGGAGCACGAACTGGCCGGTTGGTGGTCGCCGCCGAAAGCTTCATGACAGCTTTACCCTGTACTGTTTCAAAGCGGACGGTGATACTCTTGTCGAACGCCGTTCGAAGCCGCAAGAACAACGGGGCCAGTCATGCCGGATACCTTTGACAACGCAGCGATGGACTACCACGAGATGCCCACGCCGGGCAAGCTCGCAATCGTCGCCACCAAGCGCATGGACACCCAACGCGATCTGGCACTGGCCTACTCGCCGGGCGTAGCCATCGCCTGCCACGCCATCGTCGCCGATCCCCGGAAAGCCGCCACGGTCACCGCCCGCCAGAACCTGGTAGCGGTGATCACCAACGGCAGCGCGGTACTCGGACTCGGCAACATCGGACCGCTGGCCTCCAAGCCGGTGATGGAAGGCAAGGCGGTGCTGTTCAAGAAATTCTCCGGCATCGATGTATTCGATATCGAGATCGATGAAACCGATCCCGAGGAATTCGTCAAGACCGTGGCGCGGCTGGAGCCGACTTTCGGCGGCATCAATCTGGAAGACATCAAGGCACCGGAATGCTTCGTCATCGAGCAGGCATTGCGGGAGCGGATGAACATACCCGTGTTTCACGACGATCAGCACGGCACGGCCATCATCGTCGGGGCCGCGGTGCTCAACGGCCTGCGGGTGGTCGGCAAGGACCTCGGCGCGGTGCGCCTGGTCGCCTCCGGTGCCGGCGCGGCGGCCCTGGCCTGTCTGAACATCCTGGTCGGGCTGGGGTTGCGGCGGGAAAACATCATCGTCACCGATATTGCCGGGGTGGTCTATCGGGGTCGCGAAGAACTGATGGACCCGTGGAAGGCCGAGTACGCGGTCGAGACCGAAGCCCGCGCGCTGGACGAGATCATAGAGGGCGCGGATATCTTCCTCGGCCTGTCGGCGCCCGATGTACTCAAGCCGGGCATGGTCAAACGCATGGCCGACCGACCCCTGATTCTAGCGCTGGCCAACCCGGACCCCGAGATCCTGCCGGAACTGGCCAAGAGTGTCCGCCCTGACGCGATTCTCGCCACCGGCCGTTCGGACTATCCCAACCAGGTCAACAACGTGCTCTGCTTCCCCTATATCTTTCGCGGCGCGCTGGATGTCGGGGCCACCACCATCAATGAGGAGATGAAACTCGCCTGCGTGCGCGCGATCGCCGATTTGGCCATGGCCGAGTCCTCGGAGGACGTGCTGCGCGCCTACGGCGACACACCGCAGCGCTTCGGTCCCGACTACCTGATTCCGAAACCCTTCGACCGGCGCTTGATTACCAGGATCGCGCCGGCGGTGGCCAAAGCGGCCATGGCGTCCGGCGTGGCTACTCGGCCGATAGATGACCTGGATGCGTATGTCGAAAAGCTGGTCCAGTTCGTCTACAGCACGCATTCGGTCATGCGGCCGGTGTTCGAGAAAGCCAAACGCAATCCCAAGCGGCTGGTATACGCCGAGGGCGAGGAACGCACCGTGCTACAGGCCGCGCAACAGGTGATCGACGAGGGCATCGCCTTTCCACTGTTGGTCGGTCGGCCCAAGACCATCGCCCGGCGCATCGAACAACTGGGCCTGCGCCTGCAAGCGGGCCGGGACTGCGAGATCGTCAATATTCTCGGTGACGAACGTGACGACGACTATCGCGAGCTGCTGCATCAGCGCGGGCGACGCCTGGGCATCTCGGTGCAGGAATCGAAAACCCTGGTGCGCACCGATGCCACGGTGCGAGCGGCACTGATGGTACAGAGCGGCGAGGCCGACGCCATGTTGTGCGGCACCGTGGGTCGATTCCAGCGCCATCTGGATCGGGTGCGCCAGATCATCGGCCTGCGCGCGGGGGTCAGCGACTTCTCCACGGTGACCGCGCTGATTCTGCCCACGGGCACTTACTTCCTCTGCGACACGCATGTCACGCCCGATCCCACGGCGGAACAAATCGTCGAAATGACCTTGCTGGCAGCCGCCGAAGTTCGCGCCTTCGGCTTGAGACCACAGGTCGCGCTGCTGTCGCGTTCGCATTTCGGTACCCATGACAGTCCGTCGGCGCGCAAGATGCGCAGCGCCCTGCAGCTGTTGCATGAGCGAGCCCCCGATCTTGTCGTCGAAGGCGAGATGAACGGCGAAACCGCGGTTTCCGAGGAACTGCGCATGACCTTTTTCGGTGAATCCGTGCTCAAGGGACCGGCCAATCTGCTGATCATGCCCAACGACGACTCCGCCCACATCGCCTACAGCCTGCTCAAGGTGCTGGGCGGCGGCGTGGCGGTGGGTCCCATCCTGCTCGGCGCGGACCGGCCCGCGCACATCGTGACCCAGACCACCCGGGTGCGAGGTCTGGTCAATATGAGCGCCGTCAGTGTGGCCGAGGCCCAGATGGGTGGCAAGAAACGCGCGCCGTTGCTGGCGCGAACGGTCTGAGATCGGCCATCATGGACTACCCTCTCCCCTTGTGCAGCGGCCGGGACCTGCAGCTCGCGCAGCAGTTGATCGAGAGCAACGATCTGCGCTTCGAAGCCGATTTCGACGATCTGGTCGGGATTTTCAAGTACGACCAACTGGCCGCTTGCGGCGCCCGTCGCGGCCGGGTACTGAAGATGCTGGTGGTAGCGACCGAGTTCCGCGGCGCCGGCCTCATCGGCGACATCATCACCGAGTTGATGCGCCTCGGTCGCGAGGCCGGCGAGGACGGATTCTTCATTTTCACACGGCCCTGCTCGGTCGAGTCCTTCGAGAGACTGGGTTTCAAACCCCTGGCCAGACACGACAAGGTGGTGCTGCTGGAACATGGTCATCAACTGCACCGCTATCTGGCCGAACGCGCGTCGCTGATGCGCTCCGGCAACAACGCCGCGGTGCTGATCAACGCCAATCCCTTCACCCATGGCCATGCCCATCTGGTCGAACAGGCCGCACGGATGGCCGATACCGTGTATGTGTTCGTCCATCGGGACGGGCCTTACTCGTTCCCGCTGGCCGTACGGCTGGAACTGGCCCGTCGCGGGGTGGCGCAGTTCGCCAATGCCGTGGTCACCGATAGCGGCCCCTATCGCCTGCGGGCGGACGCTTTCCCCGGCTATCTGCTGCGCCCGGCCGACGACGCCGATCGCATCCGTACCGGGCTGGAGAGTCTACTGTTCGGCCAGCATATCGCCCCGCCGTTTCATATCCGGACCCGGGTGGTCGGTTCGGAACCCTTGGACCCCGGGGGTCGGGGCTATAATCAGATGATCAGACCGCATCTGGCGCAGTTGGGTATCCGTCTGGAGGAAATCGAACGCACCCAGCGCAGCGGCTTGTGGATCAGCACCAAACGGGTGCGCAAGGCGTTGCTCGAGGGTGACCACGCCAGCCTCGCGGCCATGGTGCCCGATGCCGTCCTGGCTTATCTGGCAACCCCCGAGGTGCTCAAATGGATCAGCGGCGCACGGCGTCAGCAGTGAGGCAAACCATGCGAATCAGCAAGAAGACCCAGGCCGGCACGATGCAGTCCAGCGATCTGATCGTGTACGTCGAACCGGCTGATGCCCTGATCGTCGAGATCGAGTCCACCGTCCAGCAGCAGTTCGGCCATCTGATCGAGGCGCGGGTTCGGCAGGTGCTCAAGCGACTGGGTGTGGAGCAAGGCCGGATCAGCATCGCCGATCGCGGGGCGCTGGACTATGCCATCGATGCCCGGGTGGAAGCGGCGTTGCGCCGCGCTGGTCCGGAGAAATCATGATGATCCAGCAACGCCTGCGCCGCAGCCTGCTGTACGTGCCTGGCAATATGCCGTCCATGCTGCAAAACATCCCGGCGTTTCAGTGCGATGTCTGCATCATCGACCTGGAAGACGCGGTACCGCGCAGCGAGAAGGATGCCGCCCGGCTCCTGTCGCGCCGCTTCATCGAGAGCTATACTCGGCGCAACAAGGAAATCTACGTGCGGATCAATGCGCTGGATACCCCGTATTATCGAGACGATCTGGCCCAGATCCTGCCCGCCATGCCGGACGGGGTGCGGTTGCCGAAATGCGAACACCCGTCCCTGGTGCAACGCCTGGACGACCTGCTGACCGAGCACGAAGAGTATCTGGGTTGCGAGATCGGCCGCTTCAAGGTCATCGCCTCGGTCGAGAGCGCCCAGGGCATACTCAACGTCAACGACACGGCGCGCGCCTCCGACCGCCTGGTGGCGCTGGGCTTCTCGGCCGAGGATTACACCGCCAATCTGCAGATCGACCGGCCCAAGACCGGCGACCACCTGCTGGTGCCACGCCAGCTGCTGCTGATGGCTTGCCGCGCCGCCGGCGTCCAGGCCATCGACACGGTATGGGCGGACGCTACCGATCAGGACGGATTTCGGCGCGAATGCGAGCATATCAAGGTGCTGGGCTTCGACGGCAAATCGCTGATCAATCCCCGCCAGATCGATATCCTGCACGAGGTACTCGCACCCAAGTCCGAACAGATCGACTATGCCCTGCAAGTCGTGGATGCCATCCAGCGCGCCCGCGAGCAGGGTACCGGCGTGGTTTCACTGGGCGGCAAGATGGTCGATGCCCCAGTGGTAGCTCGCGCCGTGCGCGTGCTGCTGGCGGCAAAATCCCTGGGCCTGGTGGACACCGACATCGACGAAAGCGTCATCCACGGAGAACAATAACCGTGATCAAGAACAGTCTGGGCAGAGAGATGCCGGAAACCCTGTTCGGTCGCCCGCTGCGCCCCTACCAGGACCCGTTCTCGTTCATCCCCGAGGGACGCCAGGCGGCACGACCGATCCGGCGGGTCAACCCCGGCGGCAACAAGCTGCTGGGTTCGCTGCGCGAAGCCATCGAGGCCTCCGGACTGCGCGACGGCATGACCATCGCCACCCACCACCGTCTGCGCAACGGCGATCAGGTGCTGAACTCCGTGGTCAGGGAAATCGCCGCCCTGGGCATCCGTGATATCACCATCGCCGGCTCCTCGGTGCATCCGGTGCACGAAGCGCTGATCCCCTATATCCGTGACGGTGTGATCACCCGCATCGAATGCGGCGTGAATGGCGCCATCAGCCGCATGGTCTCGACCGGCGAGCTGGATCTGCCCATCATCACCCGCAGTCATGGTGGGAGGGTGCGGGCGATGATGTGCGGCGATATCAAGGTCGATGTGGCCTTTATCGGCGCGCCCACTTGCGATGCCCATGGCAATATCTGCGCCAGCCGCGGACCCTCGGCTTGCGGCGTGGTCGGCTACGGTCACTCCGACGCCGACTTCGCCGACTGCATGATCGCGGTGACCGATAATCTGGTGCCCTATCCGGCCCACCCGATCTCCATCCCCCAGAACAAGGTGGACTATGTGGTGCAAATCGACTCGCTGGGTGATCCCGCTCAGATCGTCTCCACCACCACCCGGGTGACCACCGATCCGATCGGCCTGCAGATCGCCAAGTACGCCTCCTCCGTCATCGAACTATCGGGGCTGCTGAAGAACGGCTTTTCCTTCCAGACCGGGGCCGGCGGCACCTCGTTGGCGGTCGCCGCCAATGTGCGCGACCTGATGCGCAAGCAGGCCATCACCGGCTCGTTCGGCGCCGGCGGGATCACCGGCTATTTCGTCGAGATGCTGGAGGAAGGGCTGCTGGAAGCGCTGTTCGACGTGCAGAGTTTCGACTTGCAGGCGGTGGCCTCGGCCGGGCGCAATCCAGCCCACATCGAGATGAGCGCCGATATGTATGCCAACCCCTTCAACGCCGGCTGCGTGGTCAACAACCTGGACTGCGTGGTGCTCGGTGCGCGCGAGATCGATGTCGATTTCAACGTCAACGTCAATACCGAATCCGACGGCCGCCTGTCGGGCAACACCGGTGGGCATGCCGATACCGCCGCCGGTGCCAAGCTGACCATCGTGGTCGCGCCCTCGATCCGCGCCCGGCTACCCATCGTGCGCGATGAGGTGACAACGATCTCCACGCCCGGCGAGACCATCGACGCGGTGGTCACCGAACGCGGCGTGGCGCTCAATAGCCGCTACCAGGCCCTGGCTCCCGAACTGGCCCGGCGCGGGGTGCCGGTGAAGACCATAGACCAGTTCCGGGACGAGATCTATGCCATCACCGGTATACCCCGGCCAATCGAATTCAGCGACCGTATCGTCGGGCTGATCGAGTACCGCGACGGCTCCATCACCGATGTCATACGCCAGCTTGCGGTCTGAGCTGCTGGCCGCCCGCGACGCCCGCGACGCGCTGCTGGCCACACTGCTGGCCAAACACCCGGCCACTCTGATCTTCGCTTCCACGGCGATCCCCGGCCCGGACAAATCACCGCCCGGCAGCCAGGCGCTGTTCGACCGGGGCATGGCCCGATTGCGGCGCAAGCTCGGTTCATCCCGGGAACTCGCCGGCGGTCACGACCTGCTCGGTCCCTATCGGATGCTGGCCTGCACGGCCGATCCCCACTGGATCAAGAATCTGTGCCTGGCTATCGAAACCGCCGAGCCAACCGCCCGACTGCTCGATCTCGATGTCTACCCCAGCACCGGAACCCGGATCGGACGCGCCGAACTCGGCGTCCCTCCTCGCCCCTGCCTGTTGTGCGAACAACCGGCCAGCGACTGCATCCGCCTGCGGCGCCATGCCATGGCCGCGATACTCGACCATGTCCACACCCTGCTCAGCCCCTTCGAACACCCGGCAGCTGGCTGAGGCGCTAGCCGCCGGGCTGCGCGCCGAACTGGAGCTGACGCCCAAACCGGGTCTGGTCGACCGCCGCGACAGCGGCTCGCACGACGATCTCGACTACCCGCTGATGCTGCGTTCCATCATCCTGCTGGAACGGTATTTCGCGGACTGCGTTACCGAGCTGCACGCCGGTTGCGGGATCGAGCGGCTGCGCGAACTCGGCCTCCTCGCCGAGCAACGCATGTTCGCCCGACTGGGCACCAATACCCACCGCGGCGCGATCTTTCTCGGCGGGATCCTGCTCGGAGCGGCGCATGCCGCGGCCGGCACCGGGCCCCGAGCGGTCAGCGAGGCCGTGGCCGATTGCGCCCAGCGCCTGTTCGCGCAACGGCTGCCACTCGGGACCACGGGCGAGCAGGTGCGCACCCGTTATCGGGTCGGCGGCATCGTCAGCGAGGCGCTGAACGGCCTGCCAGCGGTATTCGCCATCGGCGTTCCCGCCCTGCATGAGGCGCGGTGGCGGGGCCTGGGCGATCGAGACATCCTGTATTTCGCCATGGCGCGGCTGATGCAGACCGTGGAGGACACCACGGCCCTGCGCCGTTGCGGCCCACCCGGTCTCGCCCGCCTGCGCTGCGACGGCGCGCGGCTGGAACGATTACTGGACGGCGGCGACGACCCCATCCCCTTTCTGGATCATTGCAACCGGCAATACCGGGCACGGCGCCTGACCATGGGCGGGGTGGCCGATTTGCTGGGTGTGAGCGTGGCG
>CAYMHN010000093.1:0-9709 GCA_964390235.1 uncultured Candidatus Competibacteraceae bacterium | reverse complement strand
GAGCAGATCGCGGATCGCATTCGCGTACTCGGCGCGATTCAGCCGATGTATGGACGGGCGTCCGGGATTCGGGCGTTCGAGCGCGGCGCGGTCGAGCTGCGACTCGAGCCAGCCGATCAGTGCCGCGTAGGTAGGCGGATCGGGCCGCAACATGTCGGCGGGCGGCATTTCGCCGGCCCTGAGCTTGCGGATTACTTTCTCCCACAGCGCTGGATCAGTGGCGGGGTCATTCAGGTCGGCGCGATCGAGCACGACGCCGGTCGCGGTCGCCGGTGTTGTGACGTAGCTGTTGTGGCAGACCACGCAGTAGCGATCGACTGCCGAGCGAAGCTCCGTGACCGGAATGGCGGCATCGGCCGTCGGAGATCGCGGGTCAGCCGGATGTGCCGGCACCTCGTCGGCGCGCGGGTCCGGCCTGGGCATATGCCACGCGAGCGCAGCAGCGCATACGAGTACTGCCGCCTGGACTCTTCGTGTTCTCATAAGCGCTCTGCGACCCGGGAAGGTCTCCGATTCCCTTGAAGGGATGGTACTTTCGGGCGCGCCCCGTGGGAAGGCAGCGCGCGGCGAGGGCGAATCCGGCGGCAGCCGATGTATGGGTGTACCGGTAGGGGCGCGAATCGATGGTCAGCTAAGATTGCATTCACAATGACTGATATCGAATCCGGATGCAGCAGTTCGGTTTGATACTCCTGGTGACCTGGCTGGCCGGCCTGGCGGCAGTGCTCGGCGGTGTAGTCGGGTGGCTTGAGGGAAGCGCCGAGACCGACACCAAGCGCACGATCACTCACGGTGCAACTGCGTTCGGCGGCGGCATCCTCGTGGCCGCCGTAGCTTTCGCACTGCTGCCGCCCGGGATGGAGGTTCTGGGTTTCGCCGGCCTCGGCGTCCTGTTCTGCCTTGGCGGCATCCTGGCCGCGGTTGTGGACGCGTACGTCAGCAAACGGGCCGGCCCGAAGGCCGAGTTCATGGCACTGATCCTCGAGTTCGTGCCGGAAGCGTTGGCGCTGGGCTCCGTATTTGCCCACGATCGCAGGGTCGGTCTGATGCTTGCGGCGTTTGTCGGTGCGCAGAACCTCCCCGAAGGCTTCAACTCCTTCAGAGAATCACGCCGTGCCGGCACGACGACACGGCGTGCACTTCTGATGTTGCTTCTCGCCAGCCTGCTGGGGCCGCTGGCGGCATGCATCGGCTACCTCGTCCTTCAGGATCAGGTCAAGTTGACGGCTGGCATCATGGCTTTCGCCAGCGGGGCGATCATGTATCTGATCTTTCAGGACATCGCTCCCTCGTCGAAGATGCGCCGTCACTGGGTGCCCGCCGTCGGTGCGGTTTTCGGATTTGCTGCCGGGATGCTCGGCGAAATGCTGATCGGCTGAACCGGCCCGATCCCGCACCTGAATCGTTCTCCATGTGATCGTATGGCGACAGTCTCCGGCTCGTGCAGGCAATGCCGCCATGCGCACGATGCGCTGATCCTGCCGCTGGCACGCCTCGTGCATCGCTTTCGGGGGAGGCGCGTAGCCAGCAAAGGAGGACATGGCAATGACGAAAAGGATTCCAGCTCTGATACTGTTGGGCACAGTGTGCGTGGTTCTGGCCGGCTGTCCTGAAAACCGGGATCGCCCGATTGAGCCCGGATTGAGTGCGGACCCGCGTACCGACATCGGGCGAGCCGATGAACAACCGAGGCTGGAGCCCGGGCAACCTCAGGACCCCGCTCAGGCAGACCCCGTACGGCCCGAACAATCGCAGGACCGGTTGCTCGAGGAATCGATACGCCGGCCGACCCGCTGAGATCCGAGCAGTACGAACCTCGGCGTCCCCGACGAACGTCGTCAGCTGCACAGATCCTGGCCGTCTCGTCGGTAGCGGTATTCGGCGAGTATGGCCTCGTGGGAGCTGCCGGCGGGTGCTTGGCCGCTCTGTCGACAGGCCGTCGCATACGCCTGCAGCGCCTCGCGGGCCGCTTCATCCGTGAGTCTCCCGATCCATACGGAGACGGCGATTCGGCCCACGAATTCGGATGTCGTCGTGCTCAGATCACTCATGCTGGCGTCCTCGAATGGTGCTTCGACGGACTATCCTGCCCAGCGAATCCTGCGCACGAGGGGCGAAATTCTGATCTATTCTGGCTGCCGCGTCGGCTCGGGATACGCCTGCCAGTCGCAGACGAAGCTCTCTCCGTGAGTGGGCCGGCAGACCTGGGGCCAGCCGTGTTGCCGCCAGAACTCGACGATGCCGGAGTCCGCCAACAGGTCGCGAAATGCCCGCGTCCTGCGTGTCCCGTCAAAAACGGGCAGCCATAGCCACTGAAAGCCCAGCCACGCGTCCTCCAGGCCCTCGCGCATGAATTCCACGGCCTGCTCATGCTCGCCCGAATACGCGGCAATGGCACTGTAGTAAATCGCCTCAGCCGGCATCTTGGGTGTCTTTTCGCGGTAAGCCTCGAGGCTGGCCGCCACCCGTTCGCGGTCATGGAGATGGCGCAGCAAGTCCTTGAGTTCGTCCGGCATAAGGACGTCGTCGAGATCCCTCAGCGGTTCATGCCGCCCGAGAGCGAGGAACAGATTGACGGTATCGCCCCACCATACGGGGTTGAGTTCCTCGCCGAAATCGTATTCACGACGCGACTGTTCCCGCTGACCGGTGAGCTCGTAGGCGGCCATCAGGAAACCCTGGCTGTATAGATTGATCGGCTCCGTCAGCAGATTGGCTTCGAATATTCTGATCGCCCCTTCGAAATCAGCCAGGCACAGCAGCACGAGCGCGTAAAACTTCAGCTCTGACTCGGGCACACCGCGATCGACGAGACCGACCACTTCCTTGCGTACTCGTTCCCAGTTGCCAGTGTTGGCAAGGGCGCTGGCGCGCAGGATGTAGCCCTGAGCGCTTTCCGGGCTCAGCTCGATAATTCTTTCCGCCGACTCTATCGCGCGCAGGAGGTGATCCTGCGGACTCATGCCGGCTTTGGGGACGGCCATCATGACCGTGTTGACGTAGGAGAACAGGTTAAGAGCGTCCACATAGCTCGGGTCGAGGTCGATCGCCTGCCGGGTCAGGTTCCAAGTCTTCCCGAATTCCTGGAAATAGTAGGCATTCTTCGCGGCCAGAAAATAGCGATAGGCTTCGAACGACTCGGTAGGCAGCTTGCCGATGGCGCGCCTCTCCTGCTCGTTGATCTCAGCACTGAGCGCCTGAGATACGTTAAGGGCAATGTCGCCCTGGACGGCGATCATCCCTGCGAGATTGCTGGTGCCGGTCTCGTAGTTCGAGGCCCAGAGCGTGACACCAGTGGCGAGGTCGAGCATCTGGAGGCTGATCCGGGCGTTGTCGCCGAGATACATGATGGTGCCCGTGATCACGGACTCGACCCGGAGCAAGCGCTTCAGGTCGCTCAACTGGCTCCGTCGCTCGCCGAGCGATATCACGTTTTCCCGGGAAATGACCTTCAGTGACCTGATTCTGGCGAGATGATTGATGATCTCGTCATGCAGAGCAATCGCGAACAGGCCGTCGTCTGGTGGTGCATTGAGGTTCGTGAGCGGCATCACCGCGACCGAGTCGGGGATGATGTCCGGCTGCGACAGCCGCGCACGACTCATGACGCTCAGTCCGCTGCTCATCGGCAGTCGCGCACCGTCGGGTGCGCCGTTCAGCAACGACATTGCAATCAGGCCCAGCGCCGATGCAACCAGGAGCAGCGTCGCACCGGCATAGGCCGGCCTGCCGGACGGAAATACGGATGTCCCCCGCTTCCACATCCGCGCAGGGCCTCTGACGCTCGGCGGGGGGCGCTCGGGCACGGGCGCCGCGGCGGCCATCGTCGCAGACTCGCGGGCCGCCGCTGTTGCCTTGGCTACGAAACAGTACCCACGGCCTGGAATGGTCTGAATGAAGCGGGGCTCCACTTTGGAGTCGCCGAGCAGCTTGCGCAGACAGCAGATCGCCTGGTTGAGGTTGTTTTCCTCGACGATCACACCGGGCCACACCGTTTTCAGCAGATATTCCTTGGACAGCGGCTCGCCCTGGTGGCGAACCAGCGCCAGCAGCGTGTCGAACGCGCGGGCGCTGAGATGGACCGGTGTACCGTCCGGGCCGCTGAGCCTTCTTGCTCTTACGTCGAGCCGAAAGCCGGAGAAGCGGTACTCCTCGGGCGGCTGGCTCGATTCCGGCCCTCCGTGGTCGCCAAGCGTCCGCCCGTCCTGAATCCTGTCGCTCATCGATAATTTCCCGTGAAGCCAAGCGGGCCCGCGCGGCTGAATGCGGCCCTCAATCATGGTCGTTCAGGTCTTTTCAGAAACTATCAGAACGCAACCAAAGCCTGACCCGTCCCCGTCGGTATAGCTTGGCAGTCGCCACAGTCAGTCGACTTGCGTCGTCGACGTCTATCGTCTTATGGGGGGTAAGAGTACCCGAATTTCAGTTCGTGTTCACGCACGAGAATACCAGCAGGATTGGCATCAAGACCGTGCGTGACGAGCTGCCGCGGGCTGTCAGGAGGCAATCAGGCGCTTTGCGCTTCAGGGGGCAATTTTGCCACTCGGCAGCCTTCGGGCGGCCGCCAACTTCAAAATTCAAACGGATGATTACGAAAATGAAGATCAAGACGATCCAGCAAAAAAGAAAGGTGTTGCATTGTGCCGTGGCGGCAGTTCTTGGCACTTCCGTGACTGCTGTTTATGCACCTCGGGCTCTGGCGCAAGAGGAGCCGACCACACAAACCGAACAGCGGGAGCCGACCTCACTTGAAGAAGTGGTGGTCACCGGGTCGCGCATCGTCCGCCGCGACCTGACAACCAACAGTCCGCTGCTCACGGTTGACCGCCAGATGTTCGAGGACCACGCCTTCATCTCGGTCGAGCAGGCCCTCAACGAATTGCCGCAGTTCATGGTGGGCGGCGCAGGCATGAGTGCCGGCGCAGTGACCGGCCTGCAAGCCGCGAACGGTCTGGACGGCGGCCGGGGTTCGGGTGACATGTTCAACATGTCGCTGCTGCCGGACAACGCCGGCGGGATCGGGATCGTGATACCGGGCGCCGCCAACGTGAACCTGCGTGGCCTGGGCGCCAATCGCGCCCTGACGCTGATCGACGGTCGCCGCGCCATGCCGGTGAATGCGTCGATGATCGTCGACCTGAATTCCATACCGAACATCGCGATCGGCGGCATGGAGATCATTACCGGCGGCGCTTCGGCCGTGTACGGTGCGGACGCCCTGGCCGGGGTCACGAACATCAGGTTCCGCGACGATTTCGAAGGGATCAACATGCGGGTGCGCGGCGGTGTCAACGAGGTGGGCGACGGCGAGGAGTTTCAGCTGGGCGCCCTCTTCGGGGCCGGCTTCTCCGACGGACGTGGTCACGCGATAGTCGGGATGGAGTACAGCAAGCGCGAGCCATCGCTCTGGGCCGAGCGGGACCACTTTCGGAGGGTGATGGAATCTCCCTACTCCACTTCCGGTAGTTATCTGTTCGGATGGGATCCGAACTTTACGTCGGGCGCGCCCACCGGTACCTTCAATCTGCTGCAAAAGGCGTGGAACGGAAACGCGCCGTCCGCGGCAGCCATCGCCACCGTTTTCGGCGATCGCAACTGCTTCGCCGCCGACGGTGTGACGCAGCTCAACTGCGTGGCATCAGCGACGAACGCGCCTGTCGGCGGGGGATGGTATTTCAATCCCGATGGGACGATCTATACCCGTTCCTCCCAGGTCAGCGCCGCCGGCGTGACGACCTATTACGGGCCGCAGGGTTTCAACCAGCCGGCGGACGCGTCGCCCGAGAATCCTTTCTCGGTCACCTGCACCTTCACGACGCTGGGCACCAGCGCCGATCCCCGGTTCGCGGGCGAGCCCTGCAACCCCACGGTCAATCGCGTGGACTATGGACGCTGGCTCTCGAGCCCGCGTGATGCCTACAACATGATTGGCCGTGCCAGGTTCGATTTCAGCGACAGTCTGCAGGCCTTCGGCCACATCCACTTCGCGAACTCCAATACCTACACGCGTCGCGAGCCGGCACCCCTGCTCGGCGGCTTCGGCGTGGTCATTCCGTTTCATTCGGCTGAGGACGGGGGAGCCGTGTATCTGCCTTCGGTGATCACCAACCCGGCTGCCGGGCAGCAGGTCGGGCAGACCCGCGCCGAATACCTGCCCGGCGGAACGCGCGGCACCAGCTGTGCACCCATGGGCGGCTGCCTGATGTCGGAAGCGTTCCCGGTGCCCGAGGAACTGCGTATCCTGCTCGAGTCGCGCCCCACGTCCGTCATCCCCGGCACCGGCACCAATGCCAACAACCTGTTCCGTGGTCTTTCCGCCTGCAACAACTACCTGCTGGCGGCCAACCCGGGCGCGCCGGGCGTTCAGACCAATCCGGCGAGTGGCGCCGACTACGTCGTCGAGATCGATCCCAATACCGGCCTGCCGCTTTCCCGATGCGGCCCGAACGCGGGCTGGCAATTGAACAACCAGCCCGCCTGGCTGCCGCCGCGTGGCACCAGCAACACGGGGCAGTTGTATCAGTTGACCTTTGGCCTGCGCGGTGACCTCGGTCTTTCGGACTGGACCTGGGAGCTTTATACCTCGCAGGGACGATCCGACACTCAGACCGAGTACGTCGGGTTTCAGTCGATCAACACTTACCAGCGCATCCTGTCCGCGCCGAACTACGGCAGGGGATACAGGGAGGACGGTGTCAGCTCGAAGTTCATGAGCTGTAACAGCGGTCTCAACCCCTTCGACCCCAACCTCGTCGTATCGCAGGATTGTCTCGACGCGGTGCTGTCGAACCAGCTGGACCGCAACAAGATGTCCCAGCGCATATTCGAGCTCACCAGCCAGGGCCATGTGGCGAGCTTGCCGGCGGGCGATATGCGCGCAGCGCTGGGGGCCACCCATCGTAAGAACGCGTACGAATTCACGCCGGACTCCCTGCGCGCACGCGAGTACATCACCGACGCCTCCGCCGGTCAGTTCGGCGTCGGCGTCATCGACGAGTCGGTGAGTGTGAAGGAAGTGTACGGCGAGCTGCTCATACCGCTGCTGAGCGGCATGCGGTTCGTCAACAACCTGGAACTGGAGCTGGGTGCACGCTATTCGGAGTACAGCACCGGCCAGGACGTAGACACCTACAAGCTGCTCAGCAGCTGGAGTCCGACGCCCTGGTTGCGGCTTCGCGGTGGCTACAATCGGGCCGAACGCGCACCTAACATGTCCGAGCTGTTCGCGACGCCCAGCGCCAGCTCGCAGTTTGCCCAGTTTCCCAACGACCCGTGCCGGAACAACCCGGCACTCAATGCGCTCTTCCCTGGCCCGACGGCCGGTTCCACACTCAACAACACCGATACCACCGACCCGTCGATTCGCGCCCAGTTGCAGGCACTGTGTGCTGCACACATCAACGCCTGGGGCGGCAACAATGCTTCGGAATTCCACGTGAACCTGAACGATTGGAATCTGGCTGGCGGTGGCGGGCTCACGGTCGGCAACCCCGAGCTCAGGAACGAGCGCGGAGACACGTGGACCCTGGGCTTCGCCTTCAGTTCACCGTTCCGGCACCCGCTGCTGGAGAGGATCACGGGGACGATCGACTGGTACAGGGCGAAGGTAAGCGATCCGATCGAGGTGCTTGCGACGGGCACGATCGTCAACACGTGCTACAACATCAACGGTCTGAACCCGAGCTTCTCGCTGGATGATGCGCGCGGGTTCTGTTCATTGATCGAACGCGACCCGGTGTCGGGTGCTATCGCGCGCGTTTACAACTCCTTCGACAACCAGGGCAAGCTGGAGATCAGTGGCGTGGACCTGAGCCTGCGCTGGAGTCTTGCCAACCGGTTGCCGGGCGTTCTCTCGATCAATACCAACCTGAACTATCTGCTCGACCAGATCCAGCGATACGGTGCCGACCTGGTGGATGACTACGCCGGATTTGGCGGCGCGTCGAAGCTCCGTGCCAACACCGGCGCCACCTACGCCTGGGGCAGGGGTCACCGCGTATCGCTGACATGGAACTACCGCGACTCGACGGATACTCCGACGACCTTCGCGGTGACGCCCAATCAGACCGGTTCGGCGGGGCCGACCCTGCAGACCAACCAGCTTTTCACGGGCTACAAATCGACGAATCTGTTCAATCTGACGGCAGGGACGAATTTCGGCCCGATCAATGCGGGGATCACTGTCAGCAACCTGTTCGACAAGTCGCCTCGGCCCGGTGGCTACGACCTGCGTGATCCGCGTCAAGGTTTCGGCAGCTTCAGCCCGTTCGACGATCTGGTGGGCCGTCGCTACTCCTTCAACATGTCGATGGATTTCTGACCACTGGAATCACCCGGTCACCCGCGCCCCTCGCGGTAACGCCAGGGGCGCGGGGGGACCGGCTCCCTCCGCTGACTGTTGACTGGGTCAGGGCCGCAGGCGCTTGCTGACGACGAACTGGGTGACGATCCACTTCTCGCCGCGCACGGGCGGCGAGCCGGTATGCAGCATGCGCCGGTCCGGCGTCAGGTCGGGATGGGCATTGATGAAATAGAGCCCGTTCCCGGCGCTGCCGCGATGGACGATGCCAAGCTCGGGGAAGGTGGTCTCGCCGCCGTCATACTCGTCGTTCAGATACAGCAGGAAAGTGATCATTCGCTGGCCGTGTTCGCCGATCTGCTCGGCATAGTCCGCAGCCTGGGCGTCGATGAAATCGAAGTGGGGCGTGATCTGCTGGCCGACGGCATAGTGCAGGACCATCGGCGCCTCCAGGTGCTGCATGGGATAGCCGCAGGTACGTGACATGCGCGCCTGCACGAGGAATTGCACCACGTCGAAGCTGGAGTAGTCGAACAGCGCCATGGTATTGGTGCGCATTTCATGGGTCTGGTGCTGGCGGCTGACGGAGTCGTACACCAGCGCTGGTCCGAGTCTGCCCTGCGCGCGGCCGATCAGCCAGCTGCACACGGGCAGCGGCGCGAGCGCCCGAACATGGCGCACGTTGTCATGCAGCAGGTCCTGATCCGCCGCTTGCAGCCAGTCGTTGAGCGGCACGCGCCGTGCCATCTCGTGCCAGTCTGCCGGTTGTGTGTCGGGCGGCTGAAGGCAGGTCAGCTGACCGCGTGCCGATTCATCACCGGCCGCCGCTGCGTCACCGAGCAATGACAGCGCCTGGCGCCAGTCCTGCCGCACATAGGCACCGGCGGCCGTCAGGGAAGCAAGCCGCGCCAACGCCCGCGCTTCGCCTTTCCTGGCGGCCTCACCCAGCAGGTAGATGGCATGCTTCGGGCTTTTCGGCGCACGGTCTCCTACCAGCAGACGATGGGACAGTTCAGTCATCGCGACGATGTCGCCCGCAAGGCTCGCTGTTTTGAGCGCCTCATAGGCTTCGCCGAAGCGGCCGGCTTCGTCCAAAGCACGGACTGCGTCGATGCCCGCGGAGCCAGGCACCCCGTTCATAACTGTTCCTCCGTCGCACTGCATACATCCGGAAGCACGTATGCCGACCGGAAGCATTCTGACGTCTTCCTCTGGCATGCATCCGGAATTATACGCGGGCGATCGTTTCCGAAGGATGGAGTGCAGTCGCGACTCCAATTGGCGTGCGACTCGCCGGCAAGTTCAGCGAGCGGGCGTTGCGGCGGTCGTTCGCGGCGTTTCTCTTCGTCGCCGCAATAGCGATCATTTACTTCTGAGCTGCGCTGTCGATTGTCTGGACTCGACTGCGCG
>CAYMHN010000092.1:0-9714 GCA_964390235.1 uncultured Candidatus Competibacteraceae bacterium | reverse complement strand
TGCCGACACCGCCGGCAACATCTGGATCGACACCCCGGAACTGCTGATCATGGTGACCGGCCGCAAACCGCCGCCCCGGCGCATCGACGAACGGCCCATGCGGCTGTTCCAGCACGCCGGGTTGCGGCTGCTGTTCCTGCTGTTGTGCGAGCCGGACCGCGCCCGTCTGCCGACCCGCCGACTCGCCGACCAGGCCGGTGTGGCTAATGGCACAGTCGGCTGGATACTGAAGGATCTGACGCAACTGGGGTATCTGCATGTCATGCGTGGGCAGCGGCGTTTCACCCCGGACAAGGCGCTGCTCACGCGCTGGTTGCAAGGCTACGAAGCCCAACTGCGACCGAAACTGATCCGGGCGCGGTTCTGGACCGACCAGCCCGACTGGTGGAAGGGCGTCTTGTTCGACGGGGATCGGTTCGCCCTGGGCGGTGAGGCCGCCGCTGAGCAACTTACCGGCCACTTGCGCGGCGTGACCACGACGATCTATCAGAATCCCGATCCGGCGCAGGCAGCCGAGCAGGTGCGCCAGCTCGACCAATGGCGGCGGCAGGCCCGCATGCGGCATCGGGCCGACTGGAACGTGGAGTTTCTGGACCGCTTCTGGCCGCTCGATCTGACACCGGAACAGCCGAGTCTGGTCCCCGCCATGCTGATCTACGCCGATCTGATGCTGAGCGGCGATGACCGCTGCATCGAAACCGCCGAGATGCTTTATGAGCGCTACCTGGCTGGACGTTTCGAGCGCGATTGATCCCGCGCAGCGGGCGCTGCTGAGCACGGTCGCCGCCGTGGCCGATGCGAACGGCGTGGCGTTCTGCGTGGTGGGCGCCTGCGCCCGTGATCTGATTCTGACCAGCGGTTTTGGTATCCAGCCGTCCCGCCTGACCGCCGATGTCGACATTAGCTCTGGCCGTCACGGGCTGGGAGGCGTTCCATGCATTCAAGGCCGAACTGATCGTGACCGGGGCTTTTGCGCCGGACCGGGAAATCCACCGTCTCGTGTTCCGGGGCACACTGCCCCTGGATCTGATTCCCTACGACGGCGTGGAACAGCGGCCCGGCGAGATCCGCTGGCCTCCCGATGGCGACGTGGTCATGTCCACGCTCGGATATGCCGAAACCTGTACCCGTGCCCGACCGGTCCGGATTGCACCGGATTGCCGGGTTCGTGTCGTCGATCTGCCTGATCTGGCGATGCTGAAGCTGCTGACCTGGTCACAGCGTCGCCGACAGGGGCAACCACGCAAGGACGCGCAGGATTTCGGGATCATCATCCGCCATTACCTGCAAGCCGGCCGGATGGACAGCCTGTACGAAGACCACGCGGAGCTACTACAGGACCAGCATTTCGACCTGGAACACGCCAGTTGCCGGATCATCGGGCGCGTTGCCGGGGCACAGGCCTCGCCGATCCTCCGGGCGGCCGTGCGGCAGGTACTGATCGACGGCTTGGCGGATGGTCGGGATTACCCCTTGGCACGCGCCATGGGAGACCGGGCGGAAGAGTGGCTGGATAGCGCTCTGGCCTTTCGTCTCGGCTTCGAGGAAGGTGGGGGATAGCCTCGGGCTCCTCAGTCGGCGTTCCCACACCCCGCCGACTGCGCCAGCGCGATCACGCTGGCGGCGACGATATCATCGACACTCGCCCCGCGTGACAGATCGCTGACCGGTCGGGCGAAGCCCTGCAGAATGGGACCGATGGCCCGAGCACCGGCCAGATACTGAACCAGCTTGTAGCCGATGTTGCCGGCATCGAGATCGGGGAAGATCAGCACATTGGCGCACCCGGCTACCGGACTGGGTGTCTTGAGCTTGCGCGCGGCGATCGCCGGGTCCAGGGCGCTGTCGGCTTGCAGTTCGCCGTCGGCGGCCAGCTCCGGTGCGCGGTGGCGGATCAGCTCCAGCGCGGCGGTCACCTTGTCCACCCTGGCATGGCGGGCGCTGCCATGAGTCGAGAAAGACAGCAGGGCGACCCGTGGTGCCTCGTCCAGCAGTTCGCGGGCATTGGCCGCGGAGGCCAGCGCGATATCGGCCAGTTGTTCGGCGCTCGGGTCGATGACCACGGCGCAGTCGGCGAACACCAGGGTGCGGCCGTCGGGCAACTGCATCAGGAAGAAACTCGACGGGGTATGGATGTTCTCAGCCGGTCCGATACCCATCAGGCCGGCCTCGATCACCTTGGCGGTGGCCACGCCGACCCCGCCGACCAGCGCATCGGCATCGCCCGCCCGGACCATCAGCGCACCGAAGAACAGCGGCCGTCGCAACAGTCGGCGGGCCAGCTTCGGGTCGCTGCGGCGCGGTCCGCTGGCATGGAGTTCGGCGTAGCGCTCCAGAGCTGGACTGGCTAGCGGGTCGATCCGCTCGATCCCGGCCGGATCGACGCCGGCGGCGGTTGCCGCTTCGGTCAATGCGTGGTCTTCACCCAGCACTACCGGCCGGGCCAGATCGGCGTCGATCAGCCGGCGCGCCGCAGCGAGAATTCGCGGATCGGTACCTTCGGGGAACACCACGCGTCCCTTGCGACCCTGGACGCGGGCTTGCAGTCGCTCGATGATGGTGCTCGACATGGTCGGGCCATCAGCGCAGTTCGAGGGGGACGTAGTCGCGCGGTTCGGGGCCATTGTACAGGGTCAGTGGCCGGATCAGGATGTTGTTCTGGTACTGCTCCAGCGCTTGGACCGCCCAGCCCGGCACCCGGCCAATGGCGAAGATCGGCACGAACAGGTCCTCGGGGATGCCGTGCAGGTGATAGACCACGCCGGCGTAGAAATCCACGTTCACATTGACCCCATGGCGGCTATAGGGCTGCATTGCCTCGACCAGAGCCGCCAGGATGGCATACCAGTGCGGCTGGCCCAGCTCCTCGGACAGCTGTTTCACGCCCTCGCGCATGTGCCGGGCGCGCGGGTCCTCGGCCCGGTAGACCCGGTGGCCGAAGCCCATGATCGGTTCGCGAGCGGCCCGCTTGCGCTTGACGTAATCGGCCGCATGGACCGGGTCGCCGATTTCCTGGGCCATTTTCATCACGTTCTCGGCGGCACCGCCATGGGCCGGACCGGACAGGGCGGCGATGGCCGCCGTCAGCGCCGCATGCAGATTGGCCTCGGTGCCGACCACCACCCGGGCGGTGAACGCCGACGCATTGGAGCCATGCTCGGCGTGCAGAATCATGTCCAGGTCCATCAGCCGAGCGGCATCGGCGCTCGGTTCCTCGCCCTTGAGCATGTACAGGAAATTGGCGGCGTGGCCGAGTTCGGGGTGGGCGGGAACGGGCGCCCGGTCCCGGCGGATATGGTGATGGGCGCAGACGATCATCGGTACCTGCGAGGTCAGCCGGATCGCCTTGCGTTGCGCCGCCTCGGGCGAGTTGTCGGCGGTTTCCGGATCGAACGCGGCCAGGGCCGAAACCGCGGTGCGCAGCACGTCCATCGGGTGTGCGTCCCGAACCGCCCGGATGACGTCCAGAATCGGCTCGGGCAGCCGGCGCGCGGCCTTGAGTTCGGCATCGAAGCGGGCCAGTTGCTTGTGGTCGGGCAGTTCGCCTTCCAGGAGCAGATAGGCGGTTTCCTCGAACGTGGACTGTTGCGCCAGATCGTGGATCGAGTAGCCGCGATAGCGCAGCTCACCGGCGCGACCATCGATGAAACTGACCGGGGAGCGCTCGAAATAGACATCCTTCAGGCCACGGTGAATGCGGGGTGCATCGGACATGGGAAATCGCCTCCAGGGTCACAAGCCGGACTGGCCATAGAACAGGTTCACCACATGGCGGGCTTCGGCGAAGAACAGCCAGCGCTCGATGCCGATGCCGACCAGTGCCGCAACGGTTGCCGAGGCCGCCAGTGACGGGCCGGGGGTGCCGGGCAGGGCCAGCAACAGCAGGGGCAGGACGAAGCCCAGGGTGTAGACCATCAGGCGCAGTTTGCGGATCAGGATCGGGGTAGGGCGGTAGCCGAATTCCCGGGTCAGGAAATTGCCGCTGCTCTGGCCGCTGTCGAACAGCCTGACGCGGGCGCGGGTCACGCCGACGGCGGTGTTGAGCGTCGAGCCTTGCGGCAGGCCGATCCAGTGGTAGTACAGCGCTTTGCCCAAGGCGGCGGTCGTCAGCAGGGCCAGGCTCAGCGTCACGCTGGTCGCCAGCGCCGGGGAGCCCTGCCAGCTCAGGATGAGCACCAGCAGCAGCACTCCGCTGAACAGGCTCAGCAGCAGATAATTGGTCGGCACCAGTGGGTTATGCCACTGGCGGATGGTGCGCAGGCAGGCGTAGATCATGCCGGTGCTGAACACCGTGATCAGCGCCAGCAAGGCGGTGAGCAGACCGATGAGATCCAGCAGCCAGTGCGACCAACCCAGCCAGCCGGCCGCGGCGAACCAGACCAGGGCGAAGGGGTAGAAGACCACCGCGAACACCGCCTCGCGCGACAGCCAGGAACCGCGGAAGCGGCTGAAGGCGCGCCAGGCATTCTTCGGATTGGCCAGATGTCGGGTCGAGGCCAGCAGGCCGACGGTGATCAGCAGCAGTCCGACCACCCCGGCGGACAGGATAACTTCGGCGGACAGAGCGCCACTGGTTAGCGCCAGCAGCACGGTCAGCATGACCAGACCGTAGCCGGCCCCGGAACTGACGGTGAAGATGATGACGGAGAGGGCGGGGTGCATGGAATCGGTTATTTCTCCACCGTCTTCCCGAACCACTCCTTGAGCCGTTGCTGCAAGCTCAGCCTGGGGGGGGCGGCCATGCGCGCCGGTGTACGGGGACGGGGTGGCAGGTAATGGTTGGTCGGGTTATAGCCCAGTTCCGGTAGCGACTGGAAGCCACCGCGTTCGCGCACCGCGCGGCCAGCTTCGGAATCCGGGTCGTCCAGATCGCCGAACAGTCGGGCCCGGGTGGGGCAGGTCAGCACGCAGGCCGGCTGGCGCTCCTCGATCGGTAGTTGTTCGTCGTAGATGCGGTCGATGCACAGGGTGCACTTCTTCATCACCCCCTCGGCCTCGTCCAGTTCACGGGCACCGTAGGGACAGGCCCAGGCGCAGTAGTTGCAGCCCATGCACTTGTCCGGATCGACCAGCACGATACCGTCCTCGGGGCGCTTGTAGGAGGCACCGGTGGGGCAGACGGTGACGCACTCGGCGGTCTCGCAGTGCATGCAGGACATCGGGAAGTTCAGCGTCGCGCTGTCCGGGTAGTCGCCGATCTCGTAGCTGCGGATGCGGTTGAACCAGACCCCGCCGGGTTCGGCGCCATAGGGCTCGTAATCGCTCAGCGGTCCGCTGGTCCCGGAGCTGTTCCACTGCTTGCAGGCGATGGCGCAGGCATGGCAGCCGACGCAGGTATCCAGGTCGATGACCAGTCCCAGTCGCATCTCAGCCCCTCGTCAGGATGTCTTTGAAGGATCGGGCCAGCTTGATCGCCGGGTGGGTCTGATAACGCAGCAATCCGGGCGGCGGACCGTCTTCGCCGGGCAGTCGGCGCAGGGTCGGCAGCGGTGGCCAGAAGCCGACCTCGCCGGGCGCCGCCGGGGTGATCCGCACGCGCAGGTCGTACCAGGCGGCCTGGCCGGTGATCGGATCGGAATTGCTCAGGCGACGCCGCTCACCCTTGGCGGTGGGCAGCAGTTCGCTGATCAGGTGATTGAGCAGAAAGCCGCGCTGCGATTCCGGCGCGTCCGGGCTCAGCCCCCAGGCGCCGGCTTGCTTGCCGATGGCGTTCCAGGTCCAGACCGTTTGTGCCTCGCAGCCCTCCATCAGCTTGAGTTGTACTCGGATGCGGCCATGCGGCGACTCCAGCCAGACCCAACTCAGATCCTTGAGTCCCTCGCGCTCGGCCCGCGCCCGGTTCATGTACAGGAAGTTCTGGTGGGTGATCTGGCGCAGCCAGGCGTTCTGCGAGTCCCAGGAGTGATACATGTGCATGGGCCGCTGGGAGATGGCGTGGAACGGGAAGCGTTCGCCATCGGTGCGCTCGTCCTCCAGAGCGCGGTACCAGATCGGCAAGGGGTCGAAATAGCGGGTCAGCCGCTCGCGATCGACCGGATCGCCGGGTTGCGGGCCATCGTACAGCCCCTGGCCGGCCAGCCGGAAGCGTTGCAGGGTCTCGGAGTACAGTTCCAGCACGATGGGCTCGCGGCTGGCATTGAAGCCGACCTCCACCGACCAGTCCAGGTAGTCGCGGTTGGCGTAGCGGTAGAAGCGCAGGGGTTCGGGCAGTTCGTGCTTGAAAAAACATTCGTGGTCGATGTAGCGCTGCCACTGCTCGGGGTTGGGTGCGCCGCGCAGCGGAGTTTCACCCTCGGCGCCGCGCCAGCCGGCCAGAAAGCCGATCCCGGGGGCTTTCTCCCAGCGGGCGATGAAATCGGTATAGCCCTGGAATTTCGGTCGCCCCTGCTGGTCGACGAACACCGGCAGACCCAGTCGCCCGGCGAGATCCACCAGCACCTCCTGCCAGGGCCGGACATCGCGGTCGGGTTCCAGCACCGGCTGGCGGATCGCGTCGCACACGGCGTCCGGCTCCGAGATCGGCCGATCCAGCAGCGAAATGGCATCGTAGCGCTCCAGATAGGTGGTGTCGGGCAACACCAGATCGGCGAAGTTGACGATTTCCGAGTGGAAGGCGTCGACCACCACCAGATACGGGATCTTGTGCTCGCCATCAGGCCCTTTGGTACACAGCAGATCCTGCACCTCGCGGGAGTTCATGGTCGAATTCCAGGCCATATTGGCCATGAATAGCAGCAGGGTGTCGATCGGGTAGGGGTCGCCATTGACCGCGTTGGTGATGACCATGTGCATCAGGCCGTGGTTGGCCAGCGGAGCTTCCCAGGAATAGGCCTTGTCGATGCGCAGCGGCCGGCCCTCGGCGTCGATCACCAGATCCTCGGGTCCGGTGGGGAATCCCAGCGGCGGGGCGGACAGCGGAGTTTCCGGGGCGCTGGACCGAGCCGGTTTGACCGGCGGCGGGATATGGCGCGGAAACGGCGGTTTCGCCCGGTGCCCGCCGGGTACATCGATGGTACCTAGCAGAATCTGCAATAGATGCAGGGCGCGGCAGGTCTGGAAGCCATTGGAATGCGCCGAGATGCCACGCATGGCGTGCATCGACACCGGTCGGCCGATGAACTTGTCGTGCTTGCGCCCGGCGCAGTCGGTCCATTCGCAGGCGATCTCGATGGTCTCCTCGAACGCGACCCGCGCCAGTTCCAGGGCTAGCCGCTCGATGGTGGCCGCCGTTATGCCGCAGTGGGCGGCGACCCGTTCCGGCGCGTAGGCCGGGTCGAGGTAGCGCTCGGCGATCAGCGTCATGACGGTCTTGACGGGGCGCCCGTCGGGCGCGGTGAACTGGCCGAACAGCAAGGGATGGGTGTTCCCGGCCAGACCATCGACGAACTGCTCGATCTTGCCATCCCGGATCAGCGGTCGGCCAGCGGCATCGCGCAGCAGCAAGCCGTCGCCGGGTTCGCCCGGGGTCTGCACCACCAGAAACGGCGCATTGGTGTAGCGGACCAGAAAGTCCCAGTCGAACTGCTCGCGCGCCAGCAGCACGTGGACCATGCTCAGGGCCAGCAGACCGTCGGTGCCGGGGCGGATTGGCACCCATTCGTCGGCCACCGCCTGATAGCCGGTGCGTACCGGGTTGATGGCCACGAACTTGCCGCCGCGCCGCTTGAGCTTGTCGATGCCCAGCTTGAGCGGGTTGGAGGCGTGATCCTCGGCCACCCCCCAGAGCATGAAATACTTGGTGCGCTCCCAGTCCGGGTCGCCGAATTCCCAGAACGCGTGACCCAGGGTATACAGTCCGGCGGCGGCCATATTGACCGAGCAGAAGCCGCCGTGAGCGGCCCAGTTCAGGGTGCCGAACTGCTGCGCCCACAGCCCGGTCAGGGCCTGCATCTGATCACGGCCGGTAAAAAAGGCCAGCCGGTTCGGATCCTTGGCGCGGATCCCGCGCAGCCGCTCGGTGAGTTCGTCCAGGGCCTGATCCCAGGAGATTTCCTCGAACTCGCCGCTGCCGCGCTCGCTGCCGGGCTTGCGGCGCAAGGGCGCGCGCAGCTTGGCCGGCGATTCCTGCTTCATGATGCCGGCATTGCCCTTGGCGCACAGCACGCCCTGGTTGACCGGGTGGCGCGGATTGCCGCGGATGAAGCGCACCCGCTCGTTCTCCAGCGTCACCTCGATGCCGCAGCGGCAGGCGCACATATAACAGGTGGTAAATATCTTACGCTGCTGGTCGTGATTCTCGAACTGGGGCAGTTGACTCATCATTCAGTGCTATAGGTGGTGACAGGCCGGGCCGCTAGCCGGTTTTTTTATAACCGAGGATGATGCCAGAAACTCTGGTTCTCCATGGGGCCAGTCGATGTCGTTCGGCTGCGCCAGACGAGGAGCTTACCCGCGCTTCCACAGGCGTCCGTCAAAGGTGAATTCGCGTGGCTGGCCGATGCGGATGCGCGCGAAATCCGGGTGCAAGGGATTCAGCAACGTATGGTACTCGTCATTGACGATGGCCGATGGTATGCGCAGGGCTACGCTGCGCCCGGCCATGAGCCAGTCGCTGCCAATATCACGTAGTACCGGCGGGGCTGGCGTGGCGAACCAGTCATCGGGCAGGTCGGCCGGATTCACTTGCTCGAAGAATTCATCGGGCAGATCGACGGAGATCACTACGTGCGCCGGGATGTCGGCGCTATCCACATGCACCAGGACCTCCAGTACGGCCAGGGCGATGGATTCGGAAGTATAGATGGTAGGTAGGCCCGGATGGGTCCAGCGGCTGCCAGCCAGCCGGGTGCCTTCGCCGCTGAAGGCGGTGGCTGCGCGCCGTCTGGTGCTGATGCGCCAGACTCGCACTGACCGCGCATCCCTAGCTGTAGACGCTGTGGTCGATACGGGCGAGCACCTCGTTCACCTGCTCGGCGCCGGCGTCGGTGTCCAGCAGGCTTAGCGGAGTCTCGCCGCCCAGTGCGCGGTTGGGAGACTTGAGCCAGCGCCTGGCTCCCTCGCTGTCTTCCAGTACTTCCTCGGCCCGCGCCGCGATGCGCAAAAAGCGCACCAGACGGTCGGATTCGACCGGCGTCAGCGCCTGCCGGTTTCGGGCACGGCGGGCCAGAGTGCGCTGCGAGGTGCCGAGGATGGTGGCGGCTTCTTCCATATCCAGGCGATAGTTTTTCAGGATCCGTTGGGTGGTGGCATAGCCGATACCCTGGCGTGTGGCCTGGATCAGCCTGCCCGCTCGAGACGGTGTTTCACCCAGCAGGGTCAACAAGGTGGCTTCTTCGGGCATGGTAAATGGCTCTGAGTGACAGATGGCATTATCATAATGCCAAATGACCTCAGGACGTTCAACTCGTGCGGCGGCACGTACTCCTTGAACAACGCCTCCTGGTCGTAGAACTCGTCACTGCATCAATGTAGTGGATAGGTTTAAGTTATCGGTTATCAGTTATCGGTTATTCGATGAGTACCTATAATGAGTATCTGGGTCTGATCCGCTCGCTGGCGATCTACCATGGCATGCCCTGGCGCAAGCGCCAGCTGCGCCGGTTCTATGCGCAGTTCATCGGCCCCGGCGACCTGTGCTTCGATATTGGTGCCCATGTCGGCAGCCGGGTAGAGGTCTGGCTGCGGTTGGGTGCCCGGGTGATCGCCCTGGAACCGCAGCCGCGCTGCCTGGACTGGCTGCGCTGGCGCTACGGCGGCCACCCCCGGCTGATCCTG